>JANMHA010000229.1:0-29286 GCA_031374925.1 Pirellula sp.
TCCAAGACTGGCTCTTCTAGCGAGATTATCCATCTGCAGATCAAGCCATTCGTCACTGTCAATAACGGTGGCACCGCGTGCTAACGCTTTTCGATGAATTGCGTGGTCTGACGAAACGACCGTCAGGGTTTTGGGGGCGGAATGTCGGCGTATCTCCGTTTGAATCATTTCGTCCGCCGAATCCCAATCGCGAGCAAAAACGATTTGGATGCCATGGTACTCATATTTGTCGGGTAGACCAGGCGGGGCTTTTTTGGCATCAAACACGATCATGGTCTGGTCCCGTATCGACTCCTCAATGAGATCGACAAGCAAGTGCAACATCCGACCACGCGCGGCCCGCAAGGCGTTTTTGCCGTCCAGCCCTCGGTCGATAGAGGTGCTTTCGAACATCAGATTGTAACCATCGATCAGTAATCGCATTTGGATAGATCAATCATCGATGCGCCAAGCGACTGTGGCGATACCCGTAGAAGAAATAGACAACTAAGCCGACCAAGCACCAGACGCCGAATCGCAACCAATTCAGATGCCCAATACCGGCTATCAAATAGAGATTTGTTATCACTCCCAAAACCGGGATGAGGGACCAGCGACGCAACCAGGTAAACATCGAAAGAGCAAAGAAGACGCCAAAAAAAACAAAGTATGGGAACTTCTCCCAAGACCAATCGCGAGTAAGGTCATGGTTGAGTGGCATCGATTTCATGAACACTGAATACAAAATCAGCAGGGCAGGTACAACATATTGACCGTTGATATAGGGAACGCGAAACCCAGACCGTACCGTTGGTTCCCCAGTTCGAACAGTTTCGGCCCGATCGATTGCGTTGAGTTCGAGAATTCCAGCGCAAACCAAAACGAAGGCAAAGAGAGTTCCGATTGAGCACAAATCCATCACAATTTGCGAATTCAGGAACAGCGTTGGAATAGCGACCGCAATACCTGTAACGACGGTGGCAAACGAAGGTGTTTTGAACCTCGGATGAATCTTTGCGAACTGTTGTGGGAGCAGCCCATCGCGAGCCATGCTCATGAAAATGCGTGGTTGGCCCAGTTGGAAAACGAGGAAGACACTCGCCACGGCTACGACCGCACTCAGCGAAATGATGCCGGAAAGCCAATTTAGATTGTGCTTGGTAAAGACAATCGCAAGTGGATCATCGACATCGAGTTCCTTATAACTCACCATGCCAGTTAGAACAAAAGCTAGGATGACGTAAAGCACCGTGCAAATTGCGAGGGTTAGCAACGTTGCAAGCGGAAGATCGCGTTTTGGGTTTTTACACTCCTCTGCGGTTGTCGAGATCGCATCAAATCCAATATAGGTAAAAAAGACAGCCGCAATACCTTGCAAAACGCCCGTGGCACCATTCGGTGCGAAAGGAATCCAATTGGATGGCGTGACATAAAACGAGCCAATGATAATTACGCCTGTCACAACGCTTAGCTTCAGAAAGACCATCGCGTTGCTAGCTAGCTTGGACTCTTGAATTCCGATATAGACTAAACATGTGATGACCACGTTGATCATAAGGGCTGGCAGGTCCACAATCATTCGCAAGCCAGCAATACGAGGTGCGTTTTCCCAAATGCTCAATAGACTGGCATCCACTTCTGGATTGCGCAGCGTATCAGCGGCTTGAACTGCAGCCTCGGAACACGAGTAATAATCGGTCTTCATCCAGCCTGGCAGCGGCATCTCCAAACCATCGAGTATGTTAGAAAAATAGTCAGACCATGAAAAAGCGATGGTGCTGTTGCCGATGGCGTACTCCATCAACAGATTCCAGCCGATCAACCAAGCGATCAATTCACCGAAGACCGCATACGAATAAGTGTAAGCGCTGCCACTAACGGGAATTCTAGAGGCAAATTCGGAATAGCATAATGCGGAGAACAGACATGTGACCGCGGTTAAGACAAAGAGGACGCTGACAGCAGGACCACCGTCAGCTGCAGCTTTTCCCAAGGTGGTAAAGATGCCCGCGCCAACAACCGCTGCGATCCCAAAGCACGTCAAGTCGAGCAGATTTAGGCTTTTTACAAGCGACGTGCCCGCGGTCTCCCGATCGGACGATTCCTGATGCAGTTCTCCAACGCTCTTTTTGCGAAAGATGCGTTCCCAAAGAGATCCAGTGCTCATGCTCGTTTTGCCAGTCCCATGGATAGAATTAGATGTTCATGCGGTTTCTCGAGCGTTGGTCGATCGGGCGGAGGCAATGACAAAGCCGCTGAAGAGGATCAACGCCAGCCAGACCAACGCAAAGCCGTAAGCCCGCCCACGTGATACTTCTTCGCCAAACAGAAACACCCCGAACATGAATTGTAACGAAGGTGCGATGTACTGGAGCATGCCCATGGCGGCCATGGGTACATGCTTGGCTGCCGCAGCGAAAAGCACCAACGGTAGCGTCGTAATGGGTCCGCCAAGCATCAGAAGCAGCCAAGTATTCACGGTTCGAGGCTCGGTGTCATGATTTACCCACGCAAAATAGGTTAGGGCTATCAAGGTCAGCGGAGTCAGGATCGCCGTTTCCATACCGAGGCCTGCCACGGCAGGCATCGTGGTCTTTTTCTTAGCCGCAGCATACAACGCAAATGAAACGGCTAGCGTAATCGCGATAAAAGGAAACTTACCAGTCTGTAGAGTCATGACGGCGACTCCTAGGCTTGCAATCGAAACAGCAATCCACTGAACTGAATGGAGTTTCTCACGGAAGAACATGACTCCAAGCACAACATTCAGCATCGGGTTGATGAAGTAACCAAGACTCGTTTCGATCACGTACTTGTTCTGAACGGCCCAGATGAAAACCAACCAATTGATGCTGATCAAGAGGGCCGCGACCAAACACAGCCCAAGCCTCCTAGGATCTCGCACCACCGATCGAATATGCGGCCATTGGCGTCCCAAGCTGATGAAAAGCAGCAGGGTCAAAAGTGACCAGACGATGCGATGGCAAATGATCTCGAAG
The DNA here is from genome assembly GCA_031374925.1 of Pirellula sp. Classification (GTDB taxonomy): domain Bacteria; phylum Planctomycetota; class Planctomycetia; order Pirellulales; family Pirellulaceae; genus JBKCUI01. Next base: position 2,979 of record JANMHA010000229.1, read on the forward strand.
GAATTGACCGAAGGCAGCAATTTCCAATACAGAGGAAAGACGCCCCAAAGAATGTAAGCCACAACGGCTTGTAAATAGTTCAATTCGTTCTCCGGCTGAATGTTGTGGTACGGGAGGGCGAAGCCCCGCTCTCCCGTTCTTCTTCCCACGGTATTGGCTTGGAAGAAACGCTAGCCCAGTATGCCCGGTATGATGTTGTGATGAACAGCCGGCAGCCCACCCTAAGGGTGATTACTCTTTCAGTTTGCCATCGAGAGCGAGTTGATGGAAAAAGTGTGGCGTTGTTTCTTGGTTTTTGAGCAACCAGTCAATGGAAGGCTCGTTGTTCATGGCTTTGGCAATCGCTTTGGTCGTTGCTTCGCGGTTCGTTTTGAAAAGTAATTCGGGATCGTATTCCACATCCACGATGGACGGGTCAAGCCAGACTGAAACGATAATTCCAAGATCGTTGGCTTTGTTTTTTGGAATGTGTCCTGCACGAACTGCATCGAGGACACCGTGCGCAATTGCGGCCTGTACAGTTCCCATCAAAATGTTCGTATAGAGAGAACTATTGACGGTCACTTTGCTGACCATCACGGTCGCGGGTTTTACTTGGACGTCGCTGTTGAGAATGGCAAAAACTTTGGTGTGGCCTTTGACTTGGTTCCCAATCAACTGGGCGATTGCGTAACCAACGGGTCCGTCGAGTTCACCGATGACGATTTCGGGTTCGGCAGCAGACCAAGCTGGTTCAGCTTCGACGAGAGCTTCGCCAGTACGCATGACGATACGTCCGGTCGATTTCGTTTTGGGTTTCGATGGAGTTTTCTTTTTTTTGGCCATGGTGGATTCTCAAGGATGAGAGGGATCAGATTTGGGACGCGCCGAAACAACCCCTCAAATCGTAATATCAGCCCGCGTCGAGCGGTATTCCAATCCAGAAATCAACCGAACGTTACGGAATCCTTGCAGCTTTTTCGTTTAACCCGGAGCCGAAGGCGGAAGCTTTACGCCACCGTCACTTTAGGGCCACCGTCACTTTAGGCTCGGGTTAAACAATTCCGCGGCCATCCAAGAATAGGACGCGACAGAAATTGTTGGGTGATTCGGCTAGGATTCACCTCTCTGAATTCCAAGGAATCCAAAAATCCCTGGCAAAACAAACGGAGAGGACAGGATTTGAACCTGCGGTAAGAATTTCTTCCTACGCCGAATTAGCAATCCGGTGCTTTCGACCACTCAGCCACCTCTCCAATTACCTATATTCTGCCGAAATTCGTACAGAATGCAAGGTGGATTGATGGATTCCTTTTGCAATCACGTATCCGCTTCTGCTTGTGTCGATTTTTTTGCCAAAATCCAAAACCGAATCAAATCGGAAAGACGGTCAAATGTTCAACATCCTATTTGCAGGTATCCACCGTGATGTGCTTGAAATGGGTGAAATAGACTGGCCTATCCAACCTTCAATGCAATCGAGAATTTTGTCGATCTTTGTTAGCGCATCCCTATTAAATCGAATCGATCCCAAAGTTCGAACAAACCCGTGTATCCCGAATGGAGTTGAGATTGTGTTGCGAAAATTTTGTAACCGTATTTGCCAATCAGCGGATTCGATGCAATCTTTATTCGTCGATCATGGGCGGTAGATTGTGCGATACCCGCCGCGACTAAGTCTCGCGGTGAAAGTGGCTAGACGTTGCCACGGAATAGGGTACCTCGCCATCGCCCATTTTCGTCTTTTGAACGGACACATCACGGACGACTTTCTACAGGGTACCCCTACCATGCGACGCATGATGCACGCAGCAGCCTTACTAATAGTTTTTGCTCCTCAAATTCAGGCTCAAAACTCGTCGACCACATCAAACCTTGAGGCGCCCCAGTCGCTTCGGTCGAACCTGACCCAGTCAGCTGAAGTGCACGATCCAATTGAAAAGGGACAAGCCGTAGCGAAACCAACAATCCATCAGCAGAGCGCTTCGGGAACGCAGATTATCCCTCGTGATTTTGGTCGATCCTACTCGCAACTTGCTAACTACATGAGTTGCAATGACTGGAGCCCGAATTTGTGGAACAACTATGCATGCGAACGCGCAGCGGTCGTGGCTCATATTTCGCAGCACGTCGATATGCAGTGCAAATGCTTCGAATCCCATCACCGTTTGCACGCGGACTGCTCAGGTTGTGGAAGTTTCACTGACACAAGTTGCAAGGATGGCTCCGGATCGAAGCGGATCAATCGCTATCGACAACCGATATCGACGCTTTACGCCGCGTCGTCCGGTGCGTGCAATGCATCTTGCTCGACCTCAGCAGGTTGTGGGACCACCGGTGCATGCAGCAGCAACGGGAACGCGATAGATCCATCTTTTCCCGCTTCCGCTATGCGTCCAATAATCGCAAATCCACCGCGAGACAGGGTGGCGAGTCCGGTTGTCAATAGCACAAAGGCTTCGTTTTCAGTACTAAATGCAGAACCAAGTTATGCAAATCTTCGTTAGTCCGATAAGCTGTATGGATTGAATAGATTCTTGCGGCATCGACTTTCAGGCTTATCTTTTTTGAAGGCCGAAGTCGATCAATGCCGTAGCACGGATTGGGAAGTCGGATCAGTCGAAAGTCTGATCGGCCGACATCATGGTCGTGGTGTGACGATGGAGCGGCATACCACGACCTTTTTTGTCATTATCTACTTCAATCCATGGGGCGCTGCGGCCCCCGACGTGATTCCTTTGCATACAACCCCCTTTTTTCATTATTCATTTTGATAATGGCTGTATAGGTGGACTGTTCAAATGCTTCACGTACCTCTCCGAAAACCGCAAGAAATCCTCGTTTACGATTCGCTGGGCCGTCATGGTCGCCGCACCAATTCGTACGGCTGTGTCCAAGGAAGCTCCTGCACCACCTAAGGCCTCGAACTGATTTTGAATCGCCTTCACTTGCGGGTCATTTGAAATTCTTTGGATTGCTTCCCCACTTTGCTCGCTGGCCAATTGGGAGGCGCTGGTCTTCCAAGCAGCAGCCCAGCGGCCTGATGCAAGCTTTACCATGAATATTGATTCGACGGTGGCCGCGTTTCCCGATGGTTCCGTTCCAACGTTGGTCGCTCGAAAGTAGCTGGCGTTCCTTTTTTCAGCTTGCGATATTGCGTTCTTGGTCCATTGGCTATCTTCGCTATTGACCCGGGTTGGCTTCTTGGAAAGGCCGGTTAGCTCCTGAATCATCGAGTTCAATTGTGATTGCATCATCTGCCCCATCAACGAAGCGAAATCCGGCGGTTGTTCGCTTCCAACGAAAATCATCACATCGCCAGAACCCTGAAATTCAATTTGCTTACCAAGTCGTTGTGACACGATAGCTAGTCGGATGGTCCAGAGTTCGTCCTCTTCTGGCATGGCATAGAAGCGGCTTGCGAGATCGGGTGGAGCTGATGTTGCCTCGATACTCTTTAGCTTCAACTCGTTGGATAGACTGCTCGGCTTTCGTGATTCGACATCCGGCAACCGTTCATACCAACTCCAAACTGCAGTTCGGCGATTTGCATCCGTCCCAATAATTAGACTCGATACCGATGAGGATTTGACTCGAAGAACCAAAAATTGATATTCTTCATCGGGTGGGTTTTCGATCTCCGATTCGATGCGTTCCAATTCAGTACGAACCAAGAAACCGAATGCTCCATTCAGAACCGTACCCGGGTCATTCAAGAGGTTTTTGAGCCTATCCCGCAACTGCAACCTTGCTTTTGTGGACTCTTGTTTGGCCGACTCCTCCGCCTTGAGATAGGCAACTTGGTCATCCTTCTCGAACCAGCCCCTGGAAACGGCGATCGATAAATCTTCGTTGGGTTTTGCGCTCAGCACAAAGCCGCGGATCTGTTTCTGGTTTTTCAAATTGACGACATCTACCGCCAATCTTGCCGAATCCCGAATCTGGCCGAAAGCCGAAAAATTAGCGGCAACCAGCAGCAATGAAGCGGTTGCAAAACAGACAAAGTTGCGTTTATCCATTGCGAATACCCATGTCTCGATTTTTCGCAGGTGGGAGCTTTCTACTTGACAATTGACAAACCTGATCGATCGGTTTTCCAGTGTCCTTCGAGGTTAGTGTATCAACTTGACCACTACTAAGTTACACTAACGGTTGCACTCAAACCGAACCATTACGTTGGAGATTGAAAAAAAGGACGCATGAATTCAAATCAGCCCTCGCAACCGACCGAAGAGACTGACCACGCCGAAATCATCGATGGGGGCAGTTTAGGTAATAATTTCAAGAAGAAGCCCCTCATGTTTCAAGGGGATGTGTCGGATCTTTTGCCACAACTGCATCTTCATGCCGCACCGCTTGAAATCAACGATGTATCGCCCGAGGCCTGGAACAGCATCGCTGAATACTGCCTGCAGATTTGGTCTTGGAACCAAAGCATCAATCTAACCCGACACACAACTCCCGAACTTTTTATCAAACGAGACCTGCTCGACGCATGGCATTTGGCGAAATTGCTTGAGCCGAACGAGGAGATATTGGATATCGGGGCCGGAGGAGGTGTCCCTGGGATCTTGCTGGCAATCCTTCGTCCGGACGTTCAAGTCACGCTTTGCGATAGTGTTGCCAAGAAGATGACCGTCGTGACACGGGTCATTGATCATCTCAAACTTAAGATCCCCGTTTATCCGCTTAGTGTTCAAAAGGTACTCGAGGAATTTCGGTATGACACGTTAACCGCACGAGCCGTAGGTCCGTTGTCTCGATTATGTACTTGGCTCCAAGAAGACTGGCACAAGTTTCGCCGATTGCTTGCAATCAAAGGGCCAAAGTGGGTCGAGGAGCGGGGCGAAGCACGTCACAAAGGACTGATGAAGAACATTGAACTGAGGCGAGTCGCCGGCTATACGATGCCAGACACCGAATCGGAAAGCACGATACTGCAACTACTTCGTCCCCGATGACGCCTTCGCCGGTTCAACCGACTTTTTCGTTGCGCGCGGGTGCGCCCTGGTATAGGCTTGCTTTAGGGCAGCGGTACTCACATGAGTGTAGATCTGCGTGGTAACAAGACTCTTGTGGCCCAGCATTTCTTGGACACTGCGAATATCCGCTCCACGATCAAGCAGGTGTGTCGCGAAACTATGACGAAGGGTGTGTGGGGTGGTTCGCGAATCTAGACCGCTTTCTTTTATGTGTTTTTCCAACATTCGGGCAATACTCCGCGTCGTAAGCCGTTGGCCAAACTTGTTGGTGAACGTAGGAAGATCTTTCGAATCTCCGTGGTCCGCCCGTTTGCGAACGGCATAATAACAGTGCAAGGCATTGGCGGCATGCGTGCCGATCGAACCGATACGTTCCTTTTTGCCTTTGCCTCGAACGCGTACCGTCCCTTCCTCAAAGTCCAAATCGCGATCATTCATGCCAACAACCTCGCTCACTCGAAGTCCGGCGCTATAAATCACTTCGAGGATAGCAATGTCGCGCAATCCCATTGGATCACTGGAGTCGGGCGACCCCAGAAGCGTTTTGACTTCCTCGCCGGTCAAAAAGTGGGGAAGTTTGCGTTGCCCTCGAGGGTTTCTTAACGGCTTGGCGGGATTCGTATCCGCCATAGCCTGTCGTTGCGCAAAACGATAAAAGCTCCTGAGAGAAGCAAGCTTTCTAGCGATACTGGTGCGAGCGTAGCCTGCGTCGTGCAAAGCGGAGACATAGCCCCTCAAATGAGTTGCTTCGACATCGCGTGGAGCCACTTTCTTTTGGCCTTCATCGGTCAAAAAGTCCGCCAAGTCCATCAAGTCTTCGCGATACGACTTGATGGTCAAGTCGGAAGCGTTGCGCTCGACATCCAAATACCGTAAGAACTGAGAGATCTCTGTGTGCATCCTTCGTCCTTTCGAACTGGGCCAGTTTTGACTGCTCTAGTCTACACCTAAAAACGTGACAAAAACGGTCCACGATAACAAATGCAAACACATCCTTCTGGTCCCGTCACGGAAGTCTAGAGAATTGAGTGCGTTTTTGTTAATGTCGCATTTCGGAGCGAAAGGAAGGGCAATTTCGGTGTGGCACGCCCAGAGCGCTAGCTTCAACAAAAGTCACCCTCTCTCGGCAACGCTATGTAGCATTTTCACCAACAATTCGCTTAGGTTGAGCGGGAGCTTGCCTCCCCTCAACCTTGCTTTGGCGTCCTACGTAACGGCCCGCGAACCACTCCACTTCGCTCCGCCACGACCGCCTAAGGCGGTCGAGGCGGGAGCGAAGTGGAGTATTTTTAGGTCTGAGCCGCACATTTAGTTCGCCAAAACGGCGTCCGTCGGAGACTAGCTCCGCGCGGACGGTAATGCATTACGAGAAGCGACAATTTCTGCAAAGATCATACCACCAAGTACGGTTTTTCTAGACGGGCTGAAATAGGAGTTACCACGGCTATTTCGTATCCGGCATCGGTGCCTGCAGCCCCCCAACGCCCTTGTTTGTCGATCGCTAAAAAATTGATGTGAAGGTCGGCTGCCGATTTCTTTTCCGTTTTGGCAATGCGTTCGATGGCTGCTCGACAGGCTGCTGTCGGCTCCATACCCGAACGCATGAGTTCAACAATGAGAAACGAACCGCAATGACGCATGACGTTTTCGCCAATGCCCGTCGCGCCCGCTGCTCCCACTTCACCGTCAACATAAAGCCCGCTGCCAAGGATTGGGCTGTCCCCAACCCGTCCTGGTAATTTGTAAGCTAGGCCGCTGGTAGAACATCCACCCGCGATGTGTCCCGTCGAATCCATCCCTACTAGAGCGATCGTGTCGTGGTTGGGGGGAGCCGCATTCTCGCTTTGGATTCCCTTTGGTTTGGCTTGTTTGGCTTTCCACTCTTGCCATCTCTTTTTCTGCTTTTCCGTTAGCAAATCTGTGGATTCAAAACCTTGGTCCCTCGCGAATTCTGCCGCACCGGCTCCAACCAAAAGCACGTGCTTGGTCTTTTCCATCACTCGCCGTGCCACTGAGATGGGGTGCGGGAAATTCTCTAACGCCGCAACCGAACCTGCCTTATGCGTTTCGCCATCCATAAAGCAAGCATCCAATTGGACGATTCCGCTTGCATTGGGAGCCCCTCCAACCCCCACCGAATCGACGCTCGTGTCCGCTTCTGCAACACGAATCCCCATTTCAATGGCATCAAGAATGGAATGGGTTTTGTTCAACGTTTCCATCGACTGTTGGCAGGCTGGTAGGCCGAAATTCCAAGTTGCAACAAACAACGGCTGTTGGCTTGTCACAATTGCGTGACCTCGGCTGGAAAGCCCTCCGAATGCAGCCATCGCACTCAAGTAACCTGCGAACTGCCGACGATCGATTTGCATGGTTTCTCCTGTGTTTTCGTTCTCGTACTCAGTCCGTAGGGCGGTACTCGTACTCGGCAGGACTTAGCCTTTTCGAGTACGAGTACCATTTCATTGGTTACGAGTACGAAGGAAGCCTAAAAGATGTGGGGAATGATTAGGCCGACGGCCTAAGCAAAGAAACAGTATAACGAATCGCGGTCAACTCGCCGCAACCGGGATCACTTCGAAAAAGGTCTCGCAGATCGCGTCGCCAGCCAGATTCAGCTTGACTTGGAAATTGTCGATGAATTCATGGAGGCCAAGATCCATGACATCATCAATGTGCAGAAAATCGAATTCTGCCCTTAGTCGCCCTAAGTACTGCTCCGGCTTGTTGGAGAAATGGCCAGTTGTGCCTCCGGTGATGGCTAGCAGCGATTGCTCGGCCCTCGAAACGCAGAATCGAATGGCTCGCGGAAAATCCCGATCCAACAACATGAACGCTGCCACTTGTTTGGGAGATAATCGTCCATGACGTCGACGATACATCTCTAAAGCGCTGGTGCTTTTGAGCAACATCCCCCATTGGCTTATATCGATCGGAGTTCCGACATCGCTGACGTCGGGTAAAAGCAAGTAGTACTTGACGTCCAGGATGCGCGATGTCTTGTCGGCTCGTTCAAGCAGCGCGCCGAGTCGTCCGAAGTTCCAAGCTTCGCCATGCGACATCGTGCTGTAAGTCACCCCTTCGAGCAAGTAACCCGCTTGGCGAATGCGCCCGAAGAACTCAAACGGAGAATCGACCGCCGCTGAATCGTGTCGATTGTCGCGTACAAAAAGATAGAATTTATTCAGCTCTTCCCACATCTGACTGCTGAGCATCTCACGACTCACACGAGCATTCTCCCTGGCCATTTTCAAGCATGACAAGATGGAATTCGGATTCCGTTCGTCGAAGGTCAAAAAACGAATCACGTTCGCTTGACTCACTAAATCGTAATGCTTGTGAAACAAATCGTTGTCACCCGTGGTGTAAATCAGCGGTTCCCATTGCTGATAGTGATCGACACCGATGCCCAGAGTCAGGTTAAGCGTCACATCGATGAATCGGGCGACATTCTCCGCCCGTTCGATGTACCGCCGCATCCAAAAAATCGAGTCCGCTACACGAGATAACATTCAACTATCCAATCGTCTTCTAAACACCATTTGATTCGTTTCTCAATACCCAAGTGTCTTTGCTGCCACCCCCCTGCGATGAATTTACAATGAGGGAATCTTTGACAAGGGCGACCCGGGTCAGTCCACCTGGGACGATGTAGATGTCCTCTCCAAACAAGATATACGGACGCAGGTCGACGTGCCGCCCTTCCAATGAGTCACCACACAACGTGGGAACCGTCGACAAGTCCAACATCGGCTGAGCTACATAGTTTCTTGGATTGTTCAAGATAAGTTCTTTGTAAGTGGCTAACTGCTCCTTGGTCGCCTTCGGGCCGAGCAAGATGCCGTAGCCGCCTGATTCGTTGGCTGGTTTGATGACCAGTTTGTGTATGTTTTCGAGTACGTACTTGCGTTCCGATTCGTCAGCGCACATGTAAGTTGGGACGTTGGGTAGGATCATGTCTTCGTTCAAGTAATACTTGATCATTTTCGGAACATAAGCGTATATCGCTTTGTCGTCAGCGACTCCCGTTCCCGGTGCATTGACCAACGCAACTTTACCAGCCCGGTATACCTGCATCAAACCCTTAACTCCTAACGTGGAATCCGGGCGAAGGCACTCGGGATCGAGGAAATCATCGTCGATTCTTCGATAGATCACGTCAACCCGTTTGAGGCCACGCGTCGTTCGCATGTGAACGAAACCGTCCTTGACCAGCAAGTCAGACCCTTGGACGAGCTCAACACCCATCTGCTGCGCCAGGAAGCAATGCTCAAAGTAAGCCGAGTTATGGATGCCAGGTGTGAGCACAACCACCGTCGGTTCATTCGAGGACGATGGCGAAACGTATTGCAACATCTTGAGCAGTTGTTCTGGATATGTTTCCACCGGTAAGATGTTTCTACCCTCGAAAAGCTGCGGAAAGGTCCGCTTCATAACCTCGCGATTCTCGATCACGTACGAGACACCGGATGGGCAGCGAAGATTGTCCTCTAGCACATAAATCTGGCCATCTCCCGCACGAACAAGATCGGTTCCCGTGATGTGGCACCAAATCCCTCGCGGCGGTTTCATTCCTTGTATCTGTTTCAAAAATCCTTTGCTGGACTGAATCATGTACTCAGGCAGGATTCCATCGCGAACGATCTTTTGGTCGTGATAGAGGTCGTCGATAAACATATTCAACGCGCGAATTCGCTGCTTGAGCCCCCGTTCGACGTAGAGCCATTCCTCCTCCTGAATCACGCGAGGAATGAGGTCGAACGGCCATACTTTTTCGGTTCCCGCCGAGTGGCCGTAAACATTGAAGGTGATTCCCATGTTGAGAAGCTCGTGGTCCGCAGAACGCTGCCGACGCTGGAGTTCGCCAGGAGACAACGCCATCAGTTTTTCGACTAAGAATTCCACACCTGGCCGAGCGACACCAACCTCGTTGAACATCTCGTCGAAAAAGCCGCGTGAGTCGTATTTCGAAATCTTGAGTGGATCGTTGGAAAGGAAGCTCGTATTAACCTGTTCCATAGTCGTCCGATCTAATTGGCTTTGTTGATTCATCAAATGTTAAACGATCTCTCTAGAATTCTACTAACTCCGACCGTTCGCAGCAGCGCTACTTGCCCAAAAAGCCATCCATCCCAAACTTGCATTGCCCAAATCACCAGCATCTGACGTTCCGAGACCGGCCGACAAGCAGAAAATCATTGGGGTTTTAGGCAAACGTGACGATGTCAAGGAATGTCAGCAAATTGGAAGCCACGGAAGGAGCTATAATGGAAAAAGCTCAAGATACCTTGAGAAACTAACGCAATGCGAGACTCGAAAGCCACTCATCATGCAACGACCGGAAATCCTAATCGCACTCGAAAGATTGCTGCATCGGAATTCCTTAATCGGGTTACTCGCTGGGACTTTCTGTCTGTTCGCTGGTTTTTTTGATTCGGCGCTCATGGCCCAGTCACAAGATTCGGCTCTGGCCGAACCCAAACAACAACTCCTTCGATTTGAGCTGTCTGTGCCATCCATGGGATCGCATCTCGACTTTGTGGTCTATGCACCTTCGGAGTCACAAGCTCAAATCGTCATTGAAGCCGGTTTATCTGAGATCGAAAGGCTGTCAGCCCTTCTCAGTAACTACGATTCCAATAGCGAAATTTCGAAGCTCTGCTTGGCTCCCACGAGCCATTGGACTTCGATCAGTCGCGATCTTTCAACGGTCCTGATGCATAGCCGCCGTTGGCACAAAATGAGCGAAGGCAAATTTGACATCACTGTCGGACCATTGACGGAACTCTGGCGAACAGGGCGGCTGCGTAAGCGGTTACCATCTCAAATGGAAATCGATGAGGCGAAACAACGATGCGGTTGGGCATTTGTCGGGTTTGGTTCCATCATAAGTGGTGCTGAAACGAAACAAATCACATCGGTCGCGTTGTTCAAGCAGAAAATGAAGTTGGATTTGTCTGGGCTTGCGGTAGGCTACATTGTAGATGCGGCTTTTGAGAAAATGCTGGCCAGTGGTTCTCGGTCCATATTGGTGAACGCAGGTGGCGACATTCGAGTCGGAGATCCTCCGCCAGGCTTGGACAATTGGCGAATCACAATCGCTGGGCTGGGCAAAGAGACGCCACCCTTGGCCATGCTTCGGATCAGGAATTGCGCCGTCACGACCTCGGGTGATGTAAATCAATACGTTGAAATCGATGGACGCAGATACAGCCACTTTATCGATCCTGAGACCGGCAATCCAATCGAGCGTCGGCAGAGTGTTACCGTGATCGCGGCGACAACGTTGGACGCAGACGCGGGGGCGACTGCATTAGCCGTGCTAGGCATGAACCGAGCGTCCGAGTTGTTTGAAACCCTGCCGCTCGCCGAAGCCATCTTCGCCGAAGCGGGGTCAGACGACTCGATGCCCATTCGGATCAGGTGGCTTACGAAAGACTAATTTGGCGAGGCGGTCCCCGTCGTGATTCTATTACTGTGTGGCACGTACCTGAGTTTACTGTGGCACGTCCCTGAGTTTACGAAGGGCGTGGTGGGTCGCTAGTACCATTTGTCACAGTTCCCACGCCCACGCTTCGCTTTGGGCGTGCCACACGCAATTGTCGCCTTTCGCTCCCGCGAAAGTGCGCCTCGTTAACACACTTTTGCGGAGCAAAAGGCGACGATGTTAGGCCTCGATGCGTGCTACCATAAGGCCATTGAATCTTAAACGAACGTCGAGAGGATTTTTAGAATGAGCAACGTGCGTGATTTTGGGGCGATGGGAGACGGGATGTACGATGATTCGGATGCCATTCAGCATGCGATCGACGTGGCCGGAGGACTGATCGAATTCCCCCGAGGTGACTACCGTGTTTCCAAGTCAATCAAGGTAGAACTGAGCAAGGCGGGACGGGTTGGATTTCGAGGTGAAGGGGGAACGGCCAAGCTCATTATGGCTGGCGAAGGCCCTGCCATTCATTTTCTAGGGACCCACGACAAGACTGCCGATCCGACGTCCTTTCAACCGAGTGTTTGGGATCGAGAACGCATGCCGATGGTTTCCGAATTGGAGATCACGGGTACACACCCATTGGCCGACGGCATCCGTTTTGAGGGAGTCATGCAACCGACCCTTAGCAACGTCCTTATCCGCAAGGTGCGTCACGCCGTCCATGTCGTAAAACGTGCCCGCAATCTCGTGATCAGCCAGTGCCATTTCTTTCAAAACACGGGGATCGGTGTTTTCCTCGATCATTGCAATTTGCACCAAACCAATATTACTGGCAATCATATCAGCTACTGTCGCTTGGGAGGCATTCGAATCCAAGGGGGCGAGATTCGCAATTTGCAAATCACAGGAAACGATATCGAATACAACAATAACAAAGGGATAAATGTCCCCAACGCGGACGGTGAGGCAACCGCCGAAATATACATCGATTCGGAAGACGGGAGCATTCGCGAAGGGACGATTTGTAGCAATACCATCCAAGCTACCTATAGCCCCAACGGTGCCAACATTCGTTTCATCGGAAGCGGTACCAAGGGAAACCATCGCGTGGGCATGTGGACCATATCCGGAAACCTCATTGGAAGTCAGGCGATAAACATTCACTTGACCTCCGCGCTGGGATTCTCCATCTCGGGCAACTATATCTACAGTGGCCACGAGCGAAATATTGTCATCGAAAATTCGCGAAGCATTGTTCTTGGCGACAATACACTTGGCCACAATCCTGACTATGGCGACAAAGAACTCTCCACGGGAGTTCGGTTCGTGGATTGCGAAGACGTCAACATCAACGGATTGATTTTGCAAGACGCGATGGCTGGTCAGAATACGGTCGCGAACACCGTCGCCTCCAAGAAAGACGCCCTGCTAGAGATTGTCCGTTGCAAACGGGTCAGCATGACCGGCTGCCAAATCCTGGAGGGGACACCCCACGGCGTACTCATCGAGGATTGTGGTAATCTTCTTATGTCTGGCTGCACGGTTCTAGACAATCGGCATCCACAACTCATGAAGAACGCCATTCTTTGGAAATTATCCAAAGGCTCTTGGAAGGGACTGGGGAATCTCGTTCAAGGGTGCAGACTGGCTGCGGACACGAAAATCCCAGATGGCATTCTGCAAGGTCAAAACGTGATTGAATAAGTGTGGCGCGGTGGTCCCCACCGTGAATGGTCCCCTATTGCTCGCCCAAAGTTCGTTCGCAAAACGCACTTCCGCGTAAAGGCTGTGAACTTCTTCGCCAGGTGCAAAACAAGTGTCGCCTTTTGCTCCGCAAAAGTGCGTTAACGAGGCGCACTTTCGCGGAGCGAAAGGCGACATTTACTTTTCGTTCAGCATGGCAGGAAGCGGAAGATAATCCCAGTCGAGAATCATTTGTTCAGCCAAGGCTTCTCGCAGTCGTTGCTCGTCGCCTGCAACGCGTGCTTGTCCGCTAAGGTTTTCGAGCTCAGACGGGTCCCTCTCCAGGTCGTAGAACTCATAGAGCGACACATGGAATTCTACCAATCCTAACCCGATACGAAAGTGAGGGACCGGCCAAATTGTCTCGCCCTTACGCCTGGGGTTGGGATACTCTACTCCAATGCTCTTAGCTGTTCCAATCGACACGAACCGCATTTGCGGAATTACGATTGAAAAGGATGTTGCAGACTTTGCTGCGGTGTGTCATCCTGACCACGATGAGTTTTTATGCTGCATGTCTACGACCGCTACTATTCCGAATGAATCCGGAGAGTGCCCACCACTTGACTGTGGAAGCCTGACGGTCCCGATGCATTAGCCTGTAGTGATGACGCTCACTTCGCGGATTATGAACGGAGTGTCGAGTTGTTGTGGCCTTACGCGAGTTATCTGACTCTCAACCTCAGTTGCCCTAATGCCAAAGGGGGAACGGATTTCTTTGCGGTGCCCGGCCATGTTTCGCGTTTGTTAGAACGGCTTCGGTTCCACAAAGTCACATGCCCAGTCTTCCTGAAGGTAGCGCCGAATCCTGATCCAGTAGCCTTGGAGCGACTGCTTGCGGAAGTGGAACCATACGACTTTGTGCATGGTTTTCATTTCAATCTACCGATGGGTAAGCCTCCAGCGCTCAGCATGAAAACGGCACAGGCAATTTGGAATACGATGCCTGGTGCTGTGGCTGGCAAGCCGGTAGAGCATCTAATCAACACTTGTATCCGTGAGCTTTACGCCAGAATGCCGCGCGATCGCTATGTGATCATCGGAGCTGGAGGGGTCTTTGATGCGGAGGATGCATACCAGAAGATCCGGTTGGGCGCTTCTCTCGTTCAAGTCTATTCGGCTCTGATCTACGAAGGCCCCGGTGTGGTGAAACAAATCAACCGAAGCCTATCAGCTCTTTTAAAGCGTGACGGTTTTCAGCACGTGAGCCAAGCTGTCGGTACGGGGATTTCGCGACGCGATTCAAAGCCAAGCCCTGCACTCGTTCATCGCGATTCTTGATTACGCTGGTCGATGTAGCACGGCACTCCGTGCTGTGATCACGCTGCGTTTCCGTGCCCTTTTGGTTGGCCTAGCCATTGATGGTTCAGTTGGGGATACAAGAGATTGGAAATGGCAGTCGAAAAAAAGGCCACTTCAGACAAGGATTTGGATGCTAGCTAATGCGCCGTAGATTAGCTTTTCTTTTTGCTGTTTTTGCGAGATTGCTTGACACGGTAACTCTCTTCGGTGTCGTTGATCGTTAGCACTTCCAAGCGATGTGTAGACCGATCGAGTAACGCTCCTGTCATTCGTTCTTCACCGGCGAACGTCGATGGCCATTGGCCGAACGGGAGATTTGTCGTCACGATCACACTCGCTTGTTGATAGCGATCGGTCGGAAGATAGCCAAGTTCGTCTATCATCATCGCAACCAGTCACGGCAATTGAAGTGCCAACCAAGGTCGTGGCCGGCCCATTAAGCTTCTGATCAAACAATAGCAGCCGACCAAGGCCAGCCAACACGCGGAGAGAACATCGAAACAAGATGCTTGAACCGTGCATGGATAATCGAGAAAACGCAATCCGCGCCAAGCGGATACTCAAGAGTGGGGGGGAACCCGGGGACACACATCCTTTGTTGGGGGGTGGTTGAAATCCTCGCCGGGAGTTGCTTCCATTGCGTCATCGGATTCGTTCGGTTTTAGACTCTAGTGTAGCGGGCTTTGATTTCCACAGCCAATGGATGCAGCTCAATTGACTCGCTCAAATACAAGGATTAATAACCATTCTGGACGTTCTTTTTTAACTGCATTTCGAAACGCTTCGTGAAAGACCTGGTAGCGGGCGAATTCGACTGGACGCAAGTGGCATAGATCGTTGCGTAGTTCACATGCGTTATCAGACAAAACGCGTAACTCGGTGTTCACCGGCTGCTAATCTCGCAACTTGTTCAATAGGTGATTTAGACGACCAAGCTGACAACTTAGTGGATCTTCGCTAACGTCTTTCAATTTCTGGTCGAAAACAAAGTTCCAGTGCCCTCTTGGTTGTTCTGTTCATTGGTGGGTCCGTGGCGGACGCTGCTAGCGTCCGACTCTCGTCGTTTCAGTGCCCTCTTGGTTGGGCTTGTCGATTGGGATCTAAAGTGGAGTGTCCCCAAATTGACTGACAGGAACGGGAGCAACTCGACTAGTTTTTCGAGACTCCGAATGGGATGTGCCGCTTGGAGAAGGTTTGTTCGCAATGCCGGTTGGCAAACGGTGGTTCGCAGTTGCTTGCTTGCCAGTCCAAAGGAAGCAGAGCTGGTTGCTGCGTTTGAAATTCGTCAGGCTTTCTCGCAAGATACCTATGAAGCCTCGTGCCTCGACAAATCCACCAAGCAGGGTTAAGGGACCGTTTTTGAAATTAGACAATCCGAGGCAAGTGATTCATCGCTGGCACAAACGCGGATTCACTTCTTGTGTATGAAGCTCGACGAAAGGGCAGGCGAAATCGCACGCAAGGGAGGCTTGAATGACATAGCGTAGGTTGCAGAATCAAAAATAGACTAAGATATGTCTAAACCGTCGATATATTTTTCAACTAAGGTGTCAACTCCATCGTGCAACTAGTTCTAAATACGCACGGAACGAGTCTAAAGCGGAAAGCGGACAGGTTTATCATTCGCATTCCCGACCGAACGTTACCCGTTGAAATTGCGGCGAGCAAGATCCAGAGCATTGTTGTAGCGAGTTCAATTCATCTTACGTCGAGCGCGATTGAGCTCGCAACGCAGCACAACATCGACGTCTGTTTTCTTGATAAATCTGGATTTCCTTTCTCGCGAATTTGGCAGTCGCGAATGGGTAGTACCGCAACCATTCGGCGCGAACAACTCGTAGCCTCAGATACAAATGTTGGCCTGGAGATCGCGTCGAGTTGGATCTGTAAAAAGGTCGAACATCAACTTCATTTCTTGCAACAGTTGAAATCGCGTCGTCCGAATGATGAAACGACACTATCCGAAGCAGAAAAGTCGATTGACGACATGTTAGGGGCGTTACGTTCGGTTACTGGTTCGCTAGAAGAAAAGCGAGGCACAATCATGGGGTTGGAAGGTGTCGCGGGACGTGTCTACTTTGAGTGCCTCTCTCGTTTGCTACCGAGCGAGTATCGTTTTTCCGGCCGCAGCAGACAACCAGCGGGCGACTCATTCAATGCGATGCTCAACTATTCGTACGGCGTTTTGTATTCGCTTGTAGAGCGGTCTTGTATCTTGGCAGGACTCGACCCCTACATTGGTCTGCTACATACAGACAACTACAACAAAAGATCTCTCGTTTTCGATATGATCGAGCCTTTTCGAATCATCGGTGAACGTTCGACGGTTTTGTTCTTTACGGGCAGGCGGGTCAAAGTTGAGTTCTTTCGTCCGGTTCCTGGGGGAATAGAGTTATCACCGGAGGGACGCGCTGCCTTGATTACCAATATTAACGAGAGACTGGACAAGGCAGTGAAATACCCGATTCAACAGGCGTCCATTAGGCCGGGCGCAAAAAAACACCGCCGAATCAAATTACGAACCACGATTCAATACGAAGCCCATGCAATGGCAAATCGATTGTTGGGAAAGGTGGACATGCCAAGAATTATTGAAGTTTCCGAGTTGTTTCCCGATGAGACGTAGGACCTCGAGATGTCGTTTCACAAAACGAAGGATTGCCGGCCATGATCTATTTAGTCGTCTACGACATCACAGCTGATAAGGCTCGAAAGAAAGTAGCGGATCAACTGCTCAATCTGGGGCTAGTTCGCGCTCAGTTTAGCGTTTTTATTGGAACCCTGGAAAAAAACCGCCTTGATGAACTCGCACTCTTCGCCGAATCGAAAATTGCGCAAACGGACCGACTTTACATCATCCCGGTTCAACGATCCGACCTAGCCTCGGCCCGAATGATCGGAATTGGTATCGATCAAGAGCTCGTCGCGGACGAATTACTTACGAAAATCCTCTGAATAAAAAATAAAATGCAAAACGTTATCGCAAGTGGAATTGGCTCGGCGAAGAAAAGTGAGTCGAAATGCGATCTGCAAACGCGAAAAGAGGATCATCAACAAACTACGAAAGCTGTCGGCAACAAGAAAAACCTAGGGAGAACAGGCATTTTCATCATCCATCAAAACAAGGTTTACAGGCCGCCTATCGTGACGAACCATTCTCAACAAATATCAATGCAGCAAGAACAATCCATCCAAATCGCCCGACTTCGCCTGCGACTAGAACGACCTTTACGGTCGGGCGAAGCTCCCGCGCTTCGTGGGTTCTTCGGGCGCAAATTCGAAGACGAGGTACTCATGCACAACCACGGCCCAAACGATGAACTCATTTATCAATACCCAAAAATTCAGTTCAAAATAGTGGACTCTATCGCGTATCTATTGGGGATCAACGAAGGGGCCGACCTGCTTGAAACGCTTTGGCTTGCAATCGATCAAACCAAGATTGGCGAACAAGAACTGAAGGTGCTCGACGCCCAGTTCGACTGGGAGAACCAAAATATTGAAGTTGTAACAGCAATGATCGAGTATCAATTCGTGAATCCATGGCTCGCGCTCAACCAAAAGAATTTCCAAGAGTACAGCGAAAACGAGTCGCGGTCCTATCGTATCGACAAACTGAATCGAACACTCATCGGAAACATTTTGAGCTTTTGCAAGTCCATGGGGATCTTCCTGCAGGATCGAATCGAAGCGGATTGTTCCAAGCTCACCAGTTTCAATACAACACTCAAAGGACAATCGATGATCGGTTTCGTCGGTACTTTTCAAACAAGCATCATTTTGCCAGACCTTCTAGGATTGGGCAAAAGCGTTTCACGTGGCTTTGGGACTCTCCTACGAAAAGCGAGGGCATAACCGTGTTGCAAGACATGAGACAGATTTCGCTCGAGACTCTAGCACAATTGCTCGATGGTACCGATGAGATTGAAACTTGGTATCGAGTGATTCGCGAGTCCGACGCCAGCCAATTGCTTCCGTTTTTAGTCGAAGCGCCCGAATCCACAGGCAATTTCTATACGTTACGAGCGTCACCAGATGAGTCGGATTTAGCAATCCTCGAACTGGGACAAGTCAAAGAATCCGACAAATCGCGTTTGCCCTTCAATCAGCCCACAGGCTCACAATCCGCAGCACTAGGGCCAATCATCAAACGTACAAATACTTCGAATTCACCAGGACCAAGCACGAAGATACAAAAAACAACATTAGACACATTTTTTGATATCAGCCAACAAAAGCAACCATGGAGTACCTATTTTTCGGAAGCGGTAGATTGTCTTTCGAGACCACGCATGAAAGATGCGATATCCGGGAAAACGATCGACTGTTCGGTTAACGCAAATGCAGAGGCGGTGCGAGTTATTCCGGAGAAGAGAACCGTTCTACTCGCCTTCAAGGATTCGACGGGCAGGTTGCCGGGCGATGTTCCCGAGTATCAGCAATATCTGTTGACGGTACTTGCTTCCACCAAGTACACGACCCGCGAGGCAGTTGCGGTTAAGAACCAGAATTGCAGTCTGTGCGGCAAGCTTTCCGACCTTTTACCCAACGGTGTCAAAGGTGCGGGTATAAACCTTGCGAATATCGATCGAGAAGGTGCCTTCGCAGGCATGACCGTCGAAAACGCATGGAAACACTTCGGGCTTTGCGTCGCTTGTGCAGACCTGCTCTACATCTACAATTTTCACTTTGCCGATTCGTTTCGCGTACGTGTTGCTGGTGAGCAGGCCCTCATCATTCCCGCATTGACGGGTAGACAAGTCGATCGTCATGCATTTCTCAAAAGAGTGCTGACTTGGGTTGAATCTATTCGTAAGTCGGAATCCGGCGGAGGCCAAATCAAGTATGAGGAACGGTCGTTGCTCAAAATTATTGCCGAATCCGACGCGATCGCGCAAGTGACGTTTCTTTGGGCGGACTTCGGGCAGCGAATTGATAACGTTCGAGGAGTCCTTACCGATGTGCTACCAAGTCGACTTCGCCAGTTGGAGAAAACAAACGTCGATGCGATGAACTATAGCTCACCCGCCTTTCCGAGCCATGAACTGTCTGAATTCACCTTCGATCTGTCTCTCAATTACTTAAGCGCCCTGATCAAGCGACCTGGTGGCAAACGAACCAAAAAGGAAAACGAAGGCAAACGACTATTTGACCTTAAGCGTCAGGTAGCCGCCGACATCTATTATGGCAAACCGTTAACAGACTTATTTCAAGCCGAACTGCACAAAACTGCCCAAGCCTACGTGCTCGACATAATCGCCACCAAAGATCATCAAAAACTTCTCTATGAAGGATTCTCGCCTCGCAAGAACGAAGCGTATCTGACTTTTGCAGGTTGGATTCGACAAGTTGCAAAGACACTTCACCATTTCAGGATAATAGGAGTACTCGCACCAATGACCCATTCCATTTACCAGCCTCACTCAGCAGCCCTCAGGCCGTATTTCACCGAGGAGACGGCCATCGACGGGAAACCAAAGGCCTTTGCCTTTATCCTCGGAGTTCTCTATGGAAAACTCATGCAAGTCCAGGCGGCACGTGGAGTCAATGTCGGTGCCAATGCGCTGACATGGCTCAAACGTTTGACGCTCAGTGGTCGCGACTTGCCCGAATTCTACATCAAAGTTCGCGAAAAGCTCCTGGCATACGAAACAGATTCCAACAAAGAGGTCCGTGAGATCACCGAAGAACTCGGTACACTCGGAGCAGTTACCAAACTTGACGGACTAAGCGAGATCGACACTTGCTATTTTCTTTTGCTCGGTCAATCCCTTGCAACCACTGTTCTCCCATCCAAAAAATCTGATTCCACTACCAAATAGTTTCATAACCACGGAATGTCTCGAATGACCAACTCAACCAATTACCTAACTTCCCGACGCGAATTTTTGTTTGCCTACGATATCAAGATGGGCAATCCCAACGGTGACCCCGATGAAAATCGCCCACGCGTGCTCCCCAGCGGAACACATTATGTTACCGATGTTCGACTCAAACGATTTATTCGTGACTTCCTCAAATCGCAGGGACAGGAGATTCTAGTCGACACCGTCGAGGGGAAAACAACCAATCTCACCGGTCGCATTGCTGCCTTCCTCGCAAAGGAGAATAAAGCAAAGTGCCAAGGCACCGAACTGGTGGATATTCTGCTCGAGGCTTTTGTTGATGCTAGGCTCTTCGGTAGTTCTTTGGCCTTCAAGGAACAAGACAAATGGGAACCCAAGCCGGTGCCGAAAACCTTGACCGGTGCTGTGCAAATCCAACACGGCGAAGTCAAACATGCGGCGCAAGAAGTGGATATCAACGGGACATCGATTTTTGGTAGCGACGAGGAAAAATCGCAGGGCACGTTCACAACATACTACGGATTGCGATATGCATTGTTGGCCTTCCACGGCATCGCCAACGAGCACAGCGCAAAACTATCTCGAATGACCGACTCGGATTACTCGCTTCTGCTCGATGCCATGTGGAAAGGGGTTCGCTCGATGGGAAACACGCGAACCAAACGAGGCCAAGTACCACGCTTGCTCCTCTCGGTGACTTACAAACCGGGCGTTGAGTTTCAATTTGGAAATCTCATGGATTACCTTTCGCTACGATCTGCGAATGAACGACCAGAGAAAGAATGGGCGTCGGCCGCCGATTACAATATGGACCTTGGACTCCTTATTCAGCGATTCGGAGAGCGAGCGGACAAAATTGCCAGTGTCGGCTACTGCATAAGTCCTGACATCATCACGTCTCAGCCAATTCCAAGCCATTGGAACGATTTGCAACTTGATGGACCAATGGTCGAGGTGGCGTAATGCGTTTCGTTCGATTCTTGTATAGCGGTCGCATCGCGCATTTCCTGCGAGCCGAGTCGACAGCCAACGCGCTTACCTATCCTGTACCGCCTCGAACCGTCTTGTTGGGGCTATGCGGAGCGATCCTTGGACTAGAGAAAGACACAGCTCAAGTTCTCTTGGCTTCAGCTCAGTTCGCAATTCGTGGTCGTGTGCCTGACAAGTTTTGGCACAAAGCAAACATGCGAAAAACGTTGCCGTCGCCGTTACCCTATAGCGTCAAGAAGGCAGACAAGGGGTCGAGCGCCGAGGAAAAGAACACTCGCTTGCCACAGGAAATGCTGTGGCTGCCGAAATACGAAGTGTTCGCTTGTTTGCCTGCATCTCATCACCAAGAGTTTCAAGATCGCTTGAAGGATGGTCGGCTCCATTATACTCCTTGCATGGGACTTTCGGAACTGATAGCCAACGTAGACTGGATCGACAACGTCGATGAGGCAGAACCGCTGCCCGAAGGCGAGCACGACGTCGTCAGCACCGTTCCGCTTGATCGAGCGACATTAGTCGCACGGCATGCTAGAGAAAACGAATTAGCGATCCAGAAAATCCGTATGCCTAGATCTTTAAACGCCGAGCGCATTTTCGTGCACGAAAACTACTTGATCGAACGGGATGCAAAACCAATACGAATTGCTTCTGCACACGTCGTCTTGGTCGGCGATGCGAAAGTTGTATTGATGTAAAGATGCTGCTATCTCACCCTGACAAGCTGCTTAAGACACATATCGAGGAGGTTGCCGAGGCCGCCGAGAGGATATGGAACTTGCACAGCCAACCGTTATGCGACCGAGCGAACATTCACCTGCTGGTCCAACTTTCCGTTGCTTTTCATGACGTCGGCAAGGCCTCGAAGCATTTTCAAAAGTACATTCAGGCTCCGACTGCATGGCGTGGAGACAAGAGGCGAAAAGCCCATACACCATTTTCAATGGTCGCGGTTCTGAGCGAATCAAAGTCGAGAGGATGGTCGTGGCGGGATGTGTTAGCCGTTGCCGTTTCCGCCGCTGGACACCATAGTCGCTTTAAGACCGCAGACGAGCTCCGTGGCTGCCTAGTCGATGGCGTTTGGCAGAACATCCTTGAGGACCAATCCATTGGCATCGATTGGCACGCACTCAACGACGCAACAGGGCAATCGATCCAACCGTTTTTTGCAAGCGAGGATCATCTCTATTTGCTTGCCGAATGGTTTGAAGCTCAAGTGCTGGAATTTGGACTCCAAGCATTGCCGGTAACGGATGGAGTCGCTTTTCGATTGGAATGCCAATTGATTCATTCCATCCTGCTTGAGGCGGACAAGGCGTATTTGAAACTGGTCGACGGTCGACGAGATACTTACCGTAGCGGTACAGGAAAGGCATTTGATTTGCAACGATTGACGCAATTCATCGATGGCAAAGAAACAACGCCATTGGACAATTTGCGTACCAGGGCTCGAGATGCGCTTGAAAACGGAACAGCGGCGTCATCGAATAGCAATATTTTCACGATGACTCTCCCGACGGGCAGTGGCAAGACACTGCTTGCGGCTACTTGGGCGCTCGAGCAGCGCGAGAAACTCCGCACCCCGAAGCATACACCACCGGTTGTCATAGTCCTTCCGTTCTTGTCGGTAGTCAACCAAACCGAACTAGAGTACCTCGCTTTTCTCCCACCAGACTTGAGTGTCCTGCCTTATCATTCGCTATCGGTGAGAGACAACGGCGACACCGAGGAACCAGAGGCCGCCGAGTTCATGCTCGACATCTGGGACGCGGACATCATAATCACCACGTTCGATCAGTTTCTTTTGGCACTTTTATCCCCTAAAGCGCGACATCAGATGCGATTTCACTCGCTGTGTGACGCGATTGTCGTCATGGACGAAGTGCAAGCTTTGCCGACCATACTTTGGGATATTGTTCACCAAAGCTTGGCCCAATTAAGCGCGCTTGGAAACCTGCGTCTGTTGGCGATGTCTGCGACTCAACCAGGATTCTTGCCAACAGCGAAGGAGATTATCGAGAGTCCGGAATCGTTCTTCACGGCGCTTTCCCGCTATGAACTGGTCGCGCGGCATCGGGACAACATCTTTTTGGATGACTTCGTTGCGGAGATTTTGGAGCGTGCCAAGCAATGGCGAGACCGACGTGTATTGTTCGTTTTTAATACCCGGCGTTCCGCAAGAACTGTACGAGATGCATTGGCAAATGTTGGTTACCAAACGATCTTTTTGTCTGCGGACGTAACGCCGCGTGATCGACTCGATTGCATAAAGGAGATCAGGTTGCGGCGCCCCTGTATCGTGGTTGCAACGCAGTGCATCGAAGCAGGAGTCGATATCGACATGGATTTAGTCATTCGCGACTTTGCGCCCATTGACAGTCTTGTTCAGGTGGCAGGTCGTTGCAATCGCCATGCGTTGAGGTCAACGGAACAAGTTGAAATCGTTTGCTTGATGGACGACCGGGAGCGGCCTTACTGCCAATTCATCTATGACAATATTCTGTTGCAAGAGACACGGATAGTTCTAGACGATTATTTGTCCAATTACCATGTCAGAACAATTCCGGAGAAGGATGTTTTTAGACTGACGAACCAATTTTACTTGCGAGTCCGATCCAAGAAGGATATCGGGCAAAGTGTAACAAAGGCATTTGCCGAGTGGACCGAGCTACCGGACATACATCAACTGTTACGGGGGAAGGAGGGGATACAGCAGTCATTTGTAGTGATCGAGCAAGATCCGCAGTTGTCGAAGGAATTGGTGAAGATTGCTTCATTTGAAGATCGATGGATTAGGCGTCGTGCGTTGCGAAGTAATTCGGGGCGACTGGCATGCATAACCGTCACCATCTTTGTGAAATCGAATTTTCGCCCGGAACGTTATGCAAACATGGACGCATCGGGAAGCTTTTGGTTGCTCAAGCCGGGATACTATGATTCAAAACGGGGTATTGACCTTGACCCAACGGAGAGCGCAGAAGAGAGTCCGGCGGATTGGGGCCTGCTGCTTTGATACCATCGATCACAATTACCCATGTGTTGGAGCATTTGTACTGTCCACGCTTTACATACTTTGAACACGTATTGATGGTACCAGAGCGTCAGGAGCGGAGGTGGAAGGTGCAACGCGGTCGGGAGGTGCATTCAGAGCGAGCGAAAGTGAACCAGAGTTACCTTCGAAAGAAGTTGCATGTTGTTGGACGGCAATTCGACGTGCCGTTGTCGAGTGATGGGTTGAGGGTTCGGGGGATTGCAGACGAGGTCTTGACGTTTGAAGATGGATCGATGGGGCCTTTTGACTATAAATTTGCCAAGGCACCGAAAACGCCGTATCGCAACCAGGTTATGCAATGTGTGCTGTATGGCATGTTAATAGAGGAGATTTTTTTGAAGCCAGTGTGTCGAGGCTATTTGTGTTATACACGTTCGAATCATCAGGTTGTTGAGGTGGCAATCGATCAGCGTCTGCGTGCCAGAGCGTTGAAGGCTGTGGCGGACGTCATTGAAGTGATTCAACGGGGGCATTTGCCATTGGCGACAGGATGCAAGGCTCGTTGTGTGGATTGCTGCTACCGAAATATTTGCATACAATGACCGCGTGAATCGTAAGTGTTTTGTGGGGCATCGGTTAGGAGAGGAAAAATTTGCGAGACAGTCGAATAAGTGAGGTCGATTGGATCCGTTTGGATGCAGCAAAAAGCGATTTTGACCAACGGAAAAAACGACACAACAATATAACAGCAAAGACTTTAGAAGTCGCGAACTGCTTCGATGCCAAATCCAAAACAACAAGGATTGAAACCCGCTATCGTGAGATTGCGTGCAGTAGCACCTTGGGCTTCGATGCCAAATCCAAAACAACAAGGATTGAAACTGCTGACACTGCCGCTGACCACGCCGCTGACACCGCCGGCTTCGATGCCAAATCCAAAACAACAAGGATTGAAACATTAGAAGTTCCAATTGGTAGTTTAGCAGCGGTATTGCTTCGATGCCAAATCCAAAACAACAAGGATTGAAACCTTAAGCAGCGTGTAGGTGCCAACGCCAAGCGTAGGGGCTTCGATGCCAAATCCAAAACAACAAGGATTGAAACACCAAGCCAGTCATCGACTTGGCCGCTCGCGTCGTGCTTCGATGCCAAATCCAAAACAACAAGGATTGAAACTTGCTCCGAGTGTGACAAGACGCTAAGTGAAGCGTGGCTTCGATGCCAAATCCAAAACAACAAGGATTGAAACAGTCTTGACTCCAACGTCACGAAGGTAGTACTGAAAAGCTTCGATGCCAAATCCAAAACAACAAGGATTGAAACCTAAACGACGTGTCCACGTTGCCGATCATATGAACGGCTTCGATGCCAAATCCAAAACAACAAGGATTGAAACCGGAGTATCGTTACAGGTTTGAGTCGGGCGATTGGCTGGCTTCGATGCCAAATCCAAAACAACAAGGATTGAAACTTTCGAGTGAAGGTCTCGCCAAAGCTCGCGGCATAACGCTTCGATGCCAAATCCAAAACAACAAGGATTGAAACTACGTAACTAGATACCCATCCTGAATACGACTGGCCGCGCTTCGATGCCAAATCCAAAACAACAAGGATTGAAACATAAACGCCAGCAGCTGGGACCAGTCGATGGCAGAAGCTTCGATGCCAAATCCAAAACAACAAGGATTGAAACCGAACAGCCATCCAATGTTTGACGGGATGGAGTTTGCTTCGATGCCAAATCCAAAACAACAAGGATTGAAACCATGAAAGCAAAGCGTAAACAAAACGGTGGACTGGTGCTTCGATGCCAAATCCAAAACAACAAGGATTGAAACTTCATGCATGGGTATGATTCGTCGAATTCGCGAAAGGCTTCGATGCCAAATCCAAAACAACAAGGATTGAAACCCTTTGGCGTGTGCATTTAGTCGCTTCATGTCTGGAAAGCTTCGATGCCAAATCCAAAACAACAAGGATTGAAACCTGTTGAAACATTTATGGACGCGACTACAGCGCTAGGCTTCGATGCCAAATCCAAAAC
>JANMHA010000249.1:0-33471 GCA_031374925.1 Pirellula sp.
CCCCGGTTGGCGGACGAGGCGGGAGCGCAGGGCGGTACTTTAAGGTCTGAGCTACACGTTTAGTACGCCAAAACGGTGTCCGTCGGAGGCAAGCTCCGATCGGACGTTTAGTACGCCAAAACGGTGTCCGTCGGAGGCAAGCTCCGATCGGACGAAAATGCTTCACAGCGTTGCTCCTTCGGGGAGGGACTGCCTCATTGGAGAATTGGATCAACGTGGCTGCGAGGCAGCGGCAATTTGCTTGTCGCTTCTCGTCTAATGATTGAACAAAAACTCACGCGATGTCATCAGACTCCACAGCAGATCCTCGACCACTGTCCGGCGTTCCTCCTCCGTCGCGTCGTTCAGTTCTTTCACGAGCGAGGCAGACTCTAAGTCACTCGGCAACCGTGACAAGCACCTTAAGTATGCCGTCTTGACAACCGCCACGTAGTCAGCCTTGTAGGTTTCTAAAAGCTGGTCAACAACACTCCCTTTCTCCGTGAGCTTAGCATTGAGTGTGTCTCCATTGTTGAGGTTGAGGACTTGGGTCACGCTGGGTTCGTCGCTTCGTTCGCATTCGCAAGTGATGCGGCGTTGATTGCGACCAAAAGTTCTTAGGAAACTATTGTCGACGCTCGAGTCATACAATTGAATCGCACGTGTCCCTTTGCTATAAAACTTGGTGTCCCGTTTGTCGCCCCCAAGGAAAGAGACTTTATTGAAAACAGTCGGCACGGTCGAAACCGAGACGATTGCATCGTGGATCACTTCCGCCATCAAACGACGCGGATAGTAGTGGGAAAAAAACTTTTTGTCGTCCTTATTGAGGTCCGTTGTGTTGCTGCTCCG
This sequence comes from Pirellula sp., assembly GCA_031374925.1. Classification (GTDB taxonomy): domain Bacteria; phylum Planctomycetota; class Planctomycetia; order Pirellulales; family Pirellulaceae; genus JBKCUI01. The sequence continues at coordinate 832 of JANMHA010000249.1, forward strand.
CTGATACGTTTCCGAGTTCAGAATGACTCGCATCAGCTCCTTTAGGTCAAAATTGTGTTCGACAAGATGCTCAGAAAGGGCTTGCATCAAGGCTGGGTTGCTGGCTGGATTGCTGGCTCGCAGGTCATCCACCGCATTGACAATTCCGATCCCAAAGTAAGCAGCCCAGATACGGTTTACGATGGCCCGAGTGAAGTACGGATTGTTAGGCGATGTCAACCACTGAGCTAGATACTGGCGCCGATCTTCGGTCGACTGAATATCCAACGGCTTGGCATCTAAAGGCGCGGGAGCTTGAGGTTTGCCTCTCAGGGGCTGGATCAAATCGCCTCGGTCCAAAACGAGTACGGTTCTGGCGGAATCTCCGTCACGCGTTTCGCCCCCCCAGCCCTTGGCACGCACCCTTGCGAAAAGATTGGCCATCGCATAGTACTGATCATTGGTCCATTTTTCGAGCGGGTGGTTGTGGCACTTGGCGCACCCAATCGAGAGCCCCAAAAACGCTTGGCAAGCGTTTTCGGTCATGCTCTCCGGATCCTGATTGATGGCGTAAAAATTGGTCGCTCCATTCTCGATCGCGTCTCCTCGTGCCGTCAAAATCTCTCGTGTAAACTGATCCCATGGCGTGTTCTTTTGGACGTGGCCCCGAATCCATTGGTAGTAAGCTTTGATTCCATCTGCTCGGAGCAAATTGCTATTGAGCATGAGCAAGTCGGACCAGCGATACGTCCAATAGTCCACGTATTCTGGGCTCTCCAAAAGCGAATCAACCCAGCGGATTCGTTTGTCGGGTGACGTATCCTCCAAAAACGCGAGGACCTGCTCTTCGGTCGGCAAGGTACCGGTAGCATCCAATGCCGATCTGCGAAGGAACTCACTGTCCGTCGATCGTCCCGAAAAATCCAAGCCTAAGCTAGCAAGCTGCTTCGCCACTTGATTGTCGACAAAATTGGCGCGAACAGTGTTGTTGTCCAGACCATTTTTGCTTGAGAAAGGAACACTGAGGCGAGACGTAACAATCCGACTAGCAAACCAAGCGTTAACAGCTCCTTCGCCTGGCCCGAGTACTTTTGCAAGGCCATGCTCGTCTACAGTAGCAACCGATTCGTCCGTAGAAGTGAATTTAGCCCACCGAGTGACATCTTCGATACGCCCATTGCTGTAGTGAGCGCGAACTGTTATCGGTTGAATATTGCCTTGTTCCAGTCGCACCACTGCTGGCAGGATCTCTAAGTGATCCAATACTGGATCGTTCGATCTAGGACCGATAGCGCCGTTCGCGATCCATTTTGCAAGCATCGCGTAGTCATCGGAGTCCATAGGTAATCTCAGTCCGCCCTTATGCTCGATCGCTCCGCTCGGTTTCGCGATGAAGAGCGATGTCCCTGGCGAAGACACCTCAATTCGCCGCCCTCCGTCTTGCTTTGTGATGTTGAAGTGGTCGGCAACAGGATCGTAACCGCGCAAAGACAATTTGAACCCGCCTTTGCCTGCTAATGCTCCGTGGCAGGCACCCATATTGCAATTATTGCGGGCCAAGACCGATTGGATATGGTTGCTGAACTCCACGTCATGCACCTTCTCAACATCCCGGCAAACGATTGTTGCCGTTGCACTCGCCGTCGCTCCGTCACTCAGTCTGCATTCAACACTGAGCTTCGTGGTTCCGGATTTCTTAGCCGTAAGCTTGTAGAACCCTTTGTCAGTGAAATCTAAGGTCACCAATGATGGGTCAAGAAATCGAAAGTCAGGCTTCGTCATGATGACAGAACCAATCGTTCCATCGCTCATCACGGATTGAACGGTCACAATTTGCGTACTGTTCTCATTCGTCAGGTCAATCGTGTCCGGAAAAATCCGGATCCCTTCCGGCTTAGCGGCTATTAGCATTGGGCTCATCGAAATGACGAATGAGAGAACAAGTGGAGATAATCGCATGTGAAAATAGAGTAGGATTAATAGCGTTGGCAGAATGCGGGCGGGAAAACTTCATGCGCAAATGCACGACAAAGCGGCAATGTCAACCAGTTTACAGCAAACCGCCACTAATGCACAAAAGAATGAACAGGAAAACGAAACATGTCAAGGAATAGAGGCAACGGATCAGCTGTTTCTACTGCGATTGGTTTCTTGATCGCGAATGCACTTCTCTTTGGCGGCCTTTACGGCGTCTACACTCTTTGGTTTCGGCATTACCAGCAATATCAACAATCACAATCCTGGGAATCGGTTCCGTGCATCGTGACCAAAATTACCGTCGAGGAAATGCCGCTCAAGAACAATTCTCACTTGTACACGCCAACTGTTGAATACACCTACCAAAGAAACGGACAGGAATTCTCGTCCGATCGCTTTTGGTTCGGTGCCAAGGGGACAAGCGAAAAGCATACAGCGGCGCAAGCAGCCGCAGCATTTCAGCCTCATGGTCGCTACGAATGCCTAGTTTCCCCATCCATTCCCCAAGATGCGGTGTTGGTACGCAAACTCAACCCAGCCGCCGGATCGACCATCCGAAATTATTCCATTGCGACCGGAATCGGCGCGATCATGTGGTTAGGACACCTAATAGGCTTTATGATGAAGCGGATGGGAGGACCAGCAACGATGTCCGAGAAAAATTTGAAACTTGCAATGGCCAATGGAACTTGCCCGGTCGAGTCCGGTGAGCCGGATGAACCACTGGTAATACAAGCGGCTGAATCCCGAGTAGCGGTGGCGATCGGACTATGGATTGCAGGAATCGTCTGGACCGGAATCGTCTCGCTCGTCGCCTTTGGAATGATGCAGAACAAAGTGGGGCTTACCATGGTGATTGTTTCTGTGTTTTTGCTCATCGGGATCGCACTGCTGGTTTTTGCATTCTACGCCACATTGCAAATCTTCAATCCCAGCCCAATTCTTGCTTGCAGTCAACGCGATCTGTATCCGGGAAGTGAGTTTGAGCTCAGTTGGATGTTTCGCGGCGACGCAAAAAAGATCAAACACCTGGAAATCATATTGGAAGGGATCGAAAAAGTTTCGTACCGGCAAGGCACCAGCACTCGAACCGAAGTAAAGCCATTCTTTCGTCAAATGGTTATCGATAGCCTCTCGCCCGATTCCATTGCTCAGGGTTTTGAATTGGTCTCCATTCCCGCTGCAACGATGCATTCGTTCAAATCCACAAACAACTCCTTTACCTGGCAAATTCGAGTGCTTGGAAAAATCGCCTTTTGGCCGGATATTCGAGATCGCTTCGAGATTGTATTGCTAGCCCCGAAACCAGACGGCCTCGACGGGTAACATTGCTAGCAATGCCATGCTTCGGTGTTGTCTTTCAACAACGCGTTATGCTACTCTCACTGAGATCTTCTCGACCTTTTCGAACCCACTTAGCCAGGGACGGCCATGAACATGCGATTACCAGCCCGTCGCAACGGTGCTAGTGCGACCGCAAAACGAAAGCGACTCGCGCGCGGCGCTGACATACTTCATCAAGCAGCTCAATCCATCCATTCCCTTGCGGAATCTCTCGACGAGGACTTTTTGGTCGCAGTGGATAAGCTTTTGAACATGCGAGGCAGTCTCATCGTTTGCGGAATTGGCAAAGCAGGACTAATCGGCAAGAAGATTGCAGCTACATTTGCGTCAACGGGTACTCGTGCGCACTTTCTTCATCCGGCCGAAGCCGTTCATGGCGACCTTGGACGCATTGGACCCTCCGACGTCGTGCTAATGTTATCCAATAGTGGAGCAACCGAAGAAATTGTGCGTATTCTGCCGTTCATGGTTCGCCGATCGGCTGGTCTGATCGCCATTACCAGCGGAGCGAATAGCCCCCTAGCCCGGGTCGCTGATATTGTGCTAGTTTTACCTCCATGCCGAGAAGCCTGCCAGCATAACTTGGCACCCAGCACGAGCACAACGACTATGTTGGCCATCGGTGACGCCTTGGCGTTAGTCGTTAGCGAAGCAAGAGACTTTCGTGTTCAGGATTTCGCCGAATTGCATCCCGGTGGATCGCTTGGACGCAAACTGGCAATTGTCAATGAAGTCATGCGACCGGTTCTCGACTGTCGATTGGCATCGTCTCAAACTACGATTCGGAAAATGTTGGTCGATGTATCGCGTCCGGGCCGCCGTACGGGAGCGGTCATGCTCGTTAACGCGGAGGGGAAACTCGAGGGGATATTCACCGACAGCGATTTGGCGCGTTTATTGGAACAACGGCGTGAAGGGGACTTGGACACGGTAATTTCGAACTTGATGACACGAACATTTTCGGCCGTTCAATCCGGCGCAAAACTGATGGACGCAATCGACATCATGGTTCAGCACAAAATCAGTGAATTGCCGGTCGTGGATGCAAAGGACAAGCCTTTGGGAATGATCGATATCACGGATATACTGGGACTTGAACATGAGGCGGCGCGCGATTTGCATCGACAACCCTGCGAATCCACCTCGGATTTGTTCGACGAAGAGAAAGATCAAGTCGATTGGCATGAAGGTCCATCGACCTTGCGTTTGTTTGGCCCAAACACCTAAGAGACCGATTATTCATGGCGCCGCGCGATACTGAAATTGCAAAACCGATCAAACTCATATTATCCGATGTCGATGGCGTCTTGACCGATGGTTTGATCACCCTCGACAACGCAGGTGTGGAAAGCAAATCGTTTCATGTCCGAGACGGACATGCCATCAAAGTCTGGCGAAAAGCCGGCTTTCAATTCGGTTTGCTCACCGCCCGCAATTCGCAAATTGTTAAGCTTCGGGCCGCCGAACTGGGAATCACCTTAGTACGCCAGGGATTTGCCGAAAAATTGCCGGCCGCGCGCGAGATGGTCCAACAAGCGGGACTCGAAATGAGTGAAGTTTGTTATATCGGAGACGACCTGCCGGATCTGTCAGTGATGTACGAAGTTGGACTGAGCGCGACGGTATCCGATGGAGCGGCGGAAGTAAAACAGGCCGCTCGCTGGACGATGACCGCGGCGGGTGGGAAAGGTGCCGTGCGGGAATTAATCGAGCGGTTACTAAAAGCCAAAGGCCGATGGGAGGACTTCGTCCCCAATCGACTCACATGATGTTCCTTCGCGACTATTTCCGAGTCCTGGTTCCTCTCTTGGTAGCCTTTGCGGCCTATCACGCTTGTGTCGTTCCCTTCCTGGAACCCAAATCAGACAAACTGGTACGCAAATGGCAAGGAATCACACTTCCACCTCGCGATGATTGGTGGAGAGACTTCTTTATGGAAGGAGATTGGCAACGGGACAAAAAAACTCCGCCCCGTGTCGTCAAGACGGATACTGCCACTCTCCTCTTTCAAACGCGGGAACAGAAATCGGAGACTCGTTGGCTCGTCAAACCACTTACGATTCTGATCCCGCAACGTGATTCAGGAACGTCGAAACGAGCCGTGCTCATCAAGAATGACGAAGGGGCCGAAATTGAATTCAAGACGCCGGTAGACTGGACTCAGGAACTACCTCCCGTCGTAAGTGGCCAACTACTAGGGGAAATCTCAATCTACTCCCCGCCCGACGATGCATCCAAGAACAATGGCATGCTTATCAATGCCCGTGGATTGTTCATCAATAAACGTCAAATCTGGACTAATGAAAAGATCAAAATCCAGCTCGGCAACTCTATTATTGAAGGCAGATATCTGCAAATCTTTCTAGACAAGGATCTGCTGACTGTTGAGCAGCCGAATCTACGCAACAAATCTCCATTCAATGGCCTTGATAGTCTCGAATTAACTTATGTTGAACGGGTGCATATCGGCTTGGAACCTGGCGGACTTTGGCCACGCAAAGACATTCCAGACATTTCAAGTAGAGCTGCGTATGCAACATTGAATTGTGGAGGCTCATTCAAATTCCAATTTCATCAGTCGCAAGCAACCCTTAAAAAAGGCGTTCACATGGAACACCGCGTCGAAGGACTTCCTGTAGATACTTTTGATTGCGAAGAATTGAACATGTACGTTGGCTGGAAAGGAAAACAATCGCCAGAAACGAGTACTCGGGCCAATTCGTCCGGTTCGAATTGGACGGTCGAACGACTGGTGGCCTTTGGCGCAGCTGGCAAAGACAATCGGGATCATTCTGGATGGCTTAAACTCATCGCGCCAGGCATGCTGGCTGACGCCTTGGGGCAACATTTGGAAATGGATATGCTTAATGGGATCGTCACATTGAGCAACAGGTTGCCCGGTGCAACAGCTAGAGAGATGACGCCCGTCTATTTACGGCGAGAGTCGGTTCAAGTCTGGTCGCCCGAGGTTCAATATCAAAGCGCCGACGCCCTCGCCAACTCCCTCGACGACCCTAGCCGCACAAACGAATCGAAAAACAAGAATCGACTCGGTGCTCTTCTTGCGCAAGGTGCTGGTAGAGCCCAAATGGACAGTAACGAAGACTCATGGAAACTCTCATGGGGCGAACGGCTAATCGTGCGGCCCGATCCAAACGATCTTTCCAAAGATGTTGTGGACATCAAGGGGAGTGCGAACATCAGCAGCCCGACTCAAGGAAGATTCAGGGCAGAACAACTTTACCTCTGGTTGACACCCGTATCGCCAGATCTGGCTGCACAACTCGCGCCGCAATACCCGGACGGAAAGGTACCGCAAGCCTTGCCAGATCGCATGGAGGCGGATGGTAAGGTGGATGTCGATTCCCCAATCCTGCGTGCGACCGTAGAAAAGATGCAGGTTTGGTTTGGATACCAGCTGCCCACCGCAATTAGTCCTCGCCCTCCTCAATCCACCGTCGCTGAGCCATCGACTCCACGCCATGACGCTGTGCCAATGGCAGGCAATAACCTGCTGGTGAGTGTGATTGCAACGCCAATGGGACAAGCAGCCACGACAATACAAAACATAACTCCAGGAGCACTGAGCTTGTTGCCATCAACGGGCACCCCAGTTGCTCCCTTGAAACAGCCTGTTTCGCCATCCAACTCATCTGTCAAAAACGGCCTCCTGACAACCAATCCAACTTCACCACTGATCGTTACCGCGAGAACGATGCGTGCGAAGATAATGAGGAATGGCAGTCAGAATCGGGTCGAAGATTTGATTCTGGAGGGTAGTTTCGCTCTCACGAAGAACCAATTATCCGACGATTCCCCATGGCCGTTCACGGTCACTGGAGATCAACTACAACTGAGCCAAATGCAAAACGATTCTAGCGATATCACCATCGTTGGCCAGCCCGCCAAAGTCTCTGTGGGAAGCGGCTGGGTCGTGGCCCCAGAGCTCAAATTACGACAAAGCGAAAACCAATTTTGGATCGATCACCCAGGCGAACTGGTTTTACCAGTAGAAGCACTTCAAAAGAGCTTTCCAAGTTCAGCCAACAACTCGAGTTTAGTAAGTTTACCCAGCAGAAACAGCAACTCGTTTCCAATCAATGGATTCAGTCCTTCGCAGCCTCCCCCAAAGGAACGCAGCAACAGCATCCGTTGGCACGTGCCCCCTCGATTGCAATGGGGCAAACGCATGACGTTTGACGGACATACAGCCCGATTTGGCGGTGGCGTCACACTGAACTGCCGGATGGAAATCGACCCCAAGACCCTGTGGCATATTGAGGCGAGGGCCGACCAAATGCTTGTCGAGTTGGATCAGCCCGTGACATTGCGAAACTCCGATAATTTCACATCATCACAACAATCGCAAATAGCCATGATTCGGTTAGAGGACAACGTCGACATCCAAGCGGTTCAAACCGACTTGGATTCGAAACGCCGATCAATTGAGCATTTGAAATTACCTCAACTGGATATTATGGTTGCCTCGCAAACTTGGCTAGGTCACGGCCCCGGCGAGTTTTGGAGTCGGCGCCTTGGGAATGATAATCCAATCGCCGGCCTCTCCCGATCCCCTACCCCGTCCAATCCAGCCATTGAAGACCGATTTTCCGAAAACGTAAAGCAATGTATCCATCTTAGCTTTATGGGACGGATGGAAGGGAATATGACACGTCGGAGTGCGACTTTTCATGAACGCATCGAAGCCTTGATTGGTCCAATCGCATCCTGGGACGATGCTCTCAATGTACATACCGTCGATCGACTTGGACGCAATCAGAGCTTATTGTATTCGGACCAACTAGATATCTTTGATGCTTCCGGACTGAGTTGGAATCAATCACCCGACAGAAATCTAGGCGCGGCCAACAACGCCGCTTGGGAAATCGCAGCCAACGGCCGAATGCAAATGCAATCCAACACGGAATCGGGTGACATAAACATTCTTGCGAAAGCATTAAAGTACGCGGCGATCAGCGATACGGTTCGAGTCGAAGGTTCTCAACAACAGCCCGCTCGCATCAGCAAATCGCAGTTGAACGGCTCTCCAATTGATATACAAGTAAAATCGGCCGCCATTCGACTCAAGACAGGCGAAATGGATCTGCAAGGAATTCAAATCGAAGGCACACTGCCCCAAAACTTCCAACCCGCCAATGCTCCGGCCGGTCCATCGAAATCCAACCCCGCTGGTCCGGGCGCTAGCAAGAACCTTCCCTCTCCTCGCGACATGCCGATGAAGCCGTAGGTCAGTCGCTCCGTCGACTGACGTCCTCGCTCGTTCCGAACTAGCGTGGATCGCTTGTCCTTTTCTTCAGAACCGTCTCTAGAAGTCGATTCGCATGGGTGATTCGTGCTACGCTGACCGCGAGTCGCGGAGCGACGTCGCCTACGTTCGTCGCACCTGCGGATACAAACAGCAGTTGGCTGGACATAGATCGTGACTTGGACCGTATCCGCCGATGAACGGTCGCTCCGTATCCAAACTCAATCGCTCTTCGATCAAATCTACGATCATCTCTACAAAACGCGGATGAATACCCACCGTGGCCGCGCGAACCAAATGAATTCCCTTATCCTTGCAAACTTCTGCTGCTTCGTGGTCTAAGTCAAACAGTACTTCCATATGATCGGAAATGAAGCCTAAAGGCTGTACCACCACATGCTTGATCCCTCGTTCGGCATGCAACTGCTCGATTCGGTCGCACACATCCGGCTCCAACCAGGGCTGCTGAGGGGGACCAGATCGGCTCTGAAATACCAACTCCCACGGTCCATGGTTAGCCGCTTCGCAAACAAGCTTGGCTGCTTCTCGCAATTGCTCCTCATAGCGCGAATTGTCCGCCATCGCCTTTGGAATGCTATGGGCGCAGAACAGTACCAGCGTATCGTCCACCACTTCCTTTGGCAGTTTGGCGAGGGCTTGTTCCAGACAGTCTTTTTGTGCGGCAATGAACCCTGGGTGATTAAAGCCCTTCCGAATCTTTTCGATCAACGGTGCCTTGTCGCCAACAGCAGATTGCGAGGCTGCGATATTTTCCCGATATTGCCTGCATCCGCTGTAGCAACTGAACATCGAAGTAAAAAAGGCAATCGCTCGCTTGCGTCCATCGCCGGCCATTTTGCCGAGTGTATCGGTTAACATTGGATGCCAATTGCGATTTCCCCAATAGATCGGCAAATCCAGCTTTCGGCGTGAGCACTCTTGCTCAATGGCCACAATCAACTGCCGACACTGTTCGTTGATAGGGCTGACGCCGCCAAACTGTTTGTAGTGTTCGGAAACTTCAAGCATCCGTTCACGAGGCACGTTCTTGCCCCGCAAGACATTCTCCAAGAACGGCAAGACATCTTCCATCCCCTCCGGACCTCCAAACGAAACGAACAAGATCGAATCGATCGGAAGTTCATCCAACGGCGGCAATGGAGCGATAGGACAAGCGGGCGTGGTGGGTACGTTGGACATGAATTCGATCAGTTGACGGTTCTATTGTCGCCTTTTGCTCCGCAAAAGCAGCGGTAACGCAGCACACTTTCGCGGAGCGAAAGGCGACAATGCGGCTAGCTTACACTTCGTGCTGCGTCCTATTATTACCCAGTTGCCAAGTGGTCGATAGCTCCCGTGGTCAGGCTCCCGGCCTGTTTCTACGGATCGCAATGAAACAATCGCGTGCTGAAATACCTTTCTGCTCGATCGCAAAGAATGGTAACCACAACTGCTTCTTTTGGTAAAGCCAACGCGTAACGCAATGCGGCGGCAACATTTGCTCCCGACGACGATCCAACCAGCAATCCAAACTCACGATTCAATCGCAATGTCATCTCGATCGCTTCCGGACTGGTGACTTTGCACGTCCCGTCAATTTCCACGCCTTGTAGAAGCGGCGGCACAAAGCCACCTGCTATCCCTTCGATCCAATGGCAACACGCCTCTTCACCAGCCAGCAAAGCCGATTCCGATGGCTCCATAGCGTATACTTGCGTTGCCTTTCTAGCGGCTTTGAGCGACCGACTGCAACCGGAAAGTGTGCCCCCCGTTCCGTATCCAGTGACAAACACATCGATCGGACCGGGGGCGTCTTTGAGAATTTCCGGGCCGGTCTCGTGCTCATGGTCCGACGCATTGAGTTGGTTCTCAAATTGGCACGGCAGGAAATAATTGCTGTTTTCGGCAGCCATTTGGCGTGTTAGTTCAATCCCCGCCTGATAACCCGGTTCATGAAACAGAATCAGCTCCGCTCCAAAGTGCTTAATAATCATTCGCCGTTCACCGCTCGCCCGCTTGGACATAACGATGGCGACTCGGTAACCGCGAGCAGCCCCAACCATGGAAAACGCGATCCCAGTATTGCCGCTGGTGCATTCCAGAATAGTCGTATCAGCGTGAATTAGGCCTCTCCGTTCGGCATCCAGAACAATCGTTCGGGCCAATCGGTCCTTGATACTACCACTCGGGTTCAAAAACTCGCATTTCCCCCAAACCGTTCGTTGTTCCGCTTCGAAAAACAAAGGTATTAAAGGTGTATTCCCAATCAATTCAAGAAGTGCATCTCCGCGTTTCATCGTTTGTCTTTCAGTGGTGCACGGCACTCCGTGCCGTATTATCGCCTTTTTTGTCGCCTTTCGCTCCGCGAAAGTGCGCAGACCAGGCGCACTTTTGCGGAGCAAAAGGCGACATTGAAGCAACGGCCATCAATGCGCATGTTGTTTGTAATGTTTTCTCAACACATCTTTACCATAGTCGTTACCGTTGGGAGTTCGAACGACGGTATGGATATGATCCCGCGTCGGCTCCGTGGTTCGAAAGGGAGCAACTCGACGTTGGTGGTCAAATTCGATGAGGATGACAGGGCTGTGCACCCGGTAGTAGTAGACACTTTCCGCAGTCGCGCCGCCAATCCAAGCGAAATACGTTCTATCGATGTGCTCGGATACTTCTGACATCCGAACTTTGGCATGCCCCTCTCGCATATTTCCAACATATTCTTCGATCAGTTCCATGAGCAATTGCTTTTGAGCTGCATCGAGTTTTGAAGCAGGGATACCGGCATAGTCCAGCACAATGTTGTCTTTGTACGCCTCGGATAAGTTGTTGTTGCCATCTTTTTTGTTCATCACGATGGCCTGCGACTGCTGCTCCTCGTTGAGGGCTTTGATCAACTTCAAGCCTTTGTTTTGCTCGTCTTGCAGGACGATCGTTCCTTGGAATTTGCCCGCCTTGGCCTCGATCGGTTCGGAGCCCATGAATACGGGGCTCATGACCACTTGGTCACCCAAGACGAAATAGTTGATGACGGCATGATGACCGTCCAATTGCCAGCCCCATGGTTCCTTATCCGACGGAGTTCCCATAACGGTGATCCAATAGAGCCATTCACCATACTCTTGGAAATTATTGGCCAACTCGGCAAGGTTGCCATTTAGTTTCATGATGTCTTGGGTCTTTTTTAGACCTTTGGCGCTTAAGCTCTGGGTCAGCATTTCAAAGGCGAGCTTGCGTTGCTCATCGGACATTTCGTTGAAGCCGACCCCTTGGCGTTTGGAGGAATGCCGATTATCCCATTTCCTCCATTCGGAATCGTCGACCGGATAAACGGTTCGTCCGCGTTGTTCTTCGGTGAGGCCTGCTAAGAAGGCGCTGGCTGACTTCCGGACAGGTTCCGTTGAGACACCGGTAGACTTGATGTGAAACAGTCCTGGTTCGGCACCTTTCGACGTCAAAATGCCAACGTACGGATCGTTGACATTGCCACCTGGAGGGCCCCCTCCACGCGGAGGTTGGGAAAAGAGAACGACGCCGGAACCGGCCAACAAAAGCCCGGTAGCCACTAGCGTGCGAAGGAGAGGGAATTTGGAGCGCATGCTTGGACCTCGTCGATGAAGAATAGAGTTTTGCGGTAAGTGCAGAGGCAATAAAGCAGAACCAATAGAATAGAATAACGCACACTGCCGCGAGCGGTAGATGACAATAAACGGTAGCTGAATTCCTGAGAATTCATGGCCAAGGCGTGCAGCGATCTGAAAACTACCCATCAAAACCCGAAACGTAAGTGAGGGACCTGCGAAATTGTCCCTCGTGTACGCTTCGGGTTGGGATATTCGACTCTGCCGCTCGCAAGCATCGGCAACCCTTCGGATTAGACAGCCAAGAAAAAATGCAACTGCGATACAAAATTCCAATCGGTTGCTTGAGCGTTTTCGCCATTGCTGTCGTCGCCCTACTTATGCTAATTCCGGCCATCCGCCGAGTGGAGCTTGCCAATCGCATTGAACGCGATTACCAAGCACTCCGGGAATCCAACAAATCGAAATTATACGCGTACTATCCGGAAATTCTTGATCGAGTTGTGGTGGATGCGACGCTAGCGGAGCGAATTAAAGTGGTTTGCCTTACATCCACGCCGACGGGTGACTATTCTGCTTTGGCTCGCTTTCCGAACATCGCCGAAGTGCAAGTCATGTATTCTCACGATGTCGATCGAATTATACCAACAATCAATCAAATGCCCTCGCTCAAATCAGCATCCTTTGCTTATTGCTATCCGACACGAGAATGGCTGTACGCCTTGAACAACCCATCTTTGCAGACGCTTCAGATTCATGGATACAATTCAGATGTCGACGTTGAAGTTTGCCAAAAGAACATGCCTCGGTGTACGATTAAGATTACAACCGACGAAGACTATTCACTACAACATTTAAGACTTGGCCAAAACGATGAACTCTGAAAGCGACAAGCCTCTACCTAGCAACAAGTATAACCAAAAGAAAACGGTCCTTAACGGTCTTTCCAACGAAGAGCTTTTGAAACAACTGGCCAATTCTCCGTGCGCCAGCAGGGTCATTCCGGAAGATCAGTCGCTCGAGGAATATCTCCGAACAAGCGACGCGAATGCTCTGTAATGAATCGTCACGTTACCGTTGGATCTTCGATAGGATTCCGTACCTTCCATCAACCGCTGCTGAGATTGGTCGCGCTAATCCCATCAAAATATCATGCGGCCAAATCGTCTACAACGGACGTCGAGGTAGGTAAGAAATAGCTACCGTCGTGAGACCGAGCTGGTGGCAATACCCACGATCAACAACAGGATCACGGCACCCCAAACCAAGGTGAACAATAATCCGCATCCGATACCGATGCCAGCGTGAACGCTCCCCTTGATCACCGGATTGCGATTCCGATCCCTAAGTCCCATAATGCCAAGGACAAAAGCTGCAATTCCAAGCGGCAACCCAATGAGTGGCAGTCCACTTAAGATCCCTAAATAATAAGCGATCAGGGCCTTTGGGTTCTTATACGGGATAATTCCTCCTGTCGCGTCCCCTTCGGTGGCGGATCCAGGTGGCGGGTTGCCGATTGGCGTGTTGGGGTTGACAGAACCGGCGTAGGGATTGACTGGATTCTTTGGGTCAAATTGCGACATGGTTTTTAGGGTTCAATTCGAGGCGTGCAAGTACCGATTCGACACAATCGTTTTCATCGATGGAGAGTATGACTTCCTAAGCTTCTTTTGGCGAGCGGCGATGTGAAAACTACCCATCATAACCCGATACAATTACCAATCATAACCCGATACGTAAGTGAGGGACCTGCGTAATTGTCCCTCGCTTACGCTTCGGGTTGGGATCCCCTCAATGTGCATCTCACCCTAGCAACAATTTCGATGGGTGATTTGAGTGAAAATGACCTGTACTTTGCAATGGCATGGGCATACCATGCCGGATTGCTGCGGATTTGCTAGACTTAGTGATCCTTTTTTTCCCCCTCTTGAACTAAATTGCCGACGCCACCGTGACTACCAACACGATACGAATCTACAACACCCTTTCCAAAAACAAAGAGCCTTTCCAGACGTTGCACCCTGGCAAAGTAGGAATGTATCTGTGCGGCCCAACCGTCTACGCAGAAGCCCATATTGGACACATGGTTGGCCCGGTCATTTTCGACACGATCAAGCGTTTTTTAGCCTATTGCGGCTATGAAGTGACTTGGGTGGTCAATATAACGGATGTTGACGATAAGTTGATCAATCGGTCACGCGAAAAGGGAATTTCTATGTTCCAACTCGCGACCGCCATGACCGCCGATTACTTGGCCAACCTGCAGTCGCTAGGCGTCGATCAAATCGATCATTTGCCCAGGGCGACAGACAACATGGACGAAATCATCAAATTCGTCCAGGAACTGATCGCGCTCGATTTCGCCTACGTGAGTGGCGGTGACGTGTATTTCGATGTTCTAAAGGACAATGAGTACGGACGCTTGAGCAATCGCTCAGCCGATTCCCAACAAGGGGACGGTGGCGACACCGCTTCGCGCAAGCGTTCGCCAGGCGATTTTGCCTTATGGAAGTCGGCCAAGCTCGACGAGCCGAGTTGGGAAAGCCCCTGGGGACTAGGCCGGCCAGGCTGGCACATCGAATGCTCCGCCATGAGCCGCCGCATATTGGGAAAGACTTTCGACATCCACGGAGGGGGCCTCGATCTAGTCTTTCCACATCATGAGAACGAATTGGCCCAAAGCCGCTGCTGCCACGGGCAACCTATGGTCACGTATTGGCTTCACAACGGACTCATGCAAGCGGCTGATGCCAAAGGCAAAGTCGGCGGCAAGAACGACCGAACTGAGGCTCCATCAAATACAACCGTAGCTGTCGCAGCGGCCGAGCCGACCGACACTGCGAGCACCAAGATTTCCCGCAGCAAGGGTGCGGGCGGATTGGCACAATTGATCGAACGTCATACAGGCGAACGCATCCGGTTCTTTTTGTTGCGTTCGCACTACCGCTCTACGACCCTTTTTGGCGAAGAACCGCTGGCCGAAGCAGGCGCATCATTAGAGACTTTTTATCGCTTGATCCAACGTTTTGAACGCCTTTCGGGGCTTTCGTTCTACGATGCAAGCCAATTGCCCTACAACCAACATCGCGACTCGTTTAAGGCCCCGACCACCAAGAACGAAGCGATCTCGGAGTTCGTTCGATTGCGTGAGTCGTTTTTGACCAAGATGGACGACGATTTTAATACCGGTGGAGCGACTGGCGATTTGTTTGAAATCGCCAGGTCGATGAATCGGTTCATCGACGGCGAACAGCTCGAGGAGGCCGCAAAACGGACCCCTGAAAACATTGCGTTGCTCATCAGCGGTATGAGCATTCTCAAGGAATTAGGAGCCATTCTCGGAGTTTTCATCAAGCCCCCCAAACAATCGAATAACAACGACGGGACAATGGAGGTCTTGGACGGCCTAATGCAACTCTTGATTCAAGTACGAGCGGAAGCCCGCGTGAAACGAGATTTCGCCATGTCCGACTCGGTTCGAAACGGACTGACTCAGATCGGCATTGCGTTGCAGGACGGCAAAGAAGGCACTACCTGGACAATCAACCGCGGGATGTAATTTGGAGTGCTGGGATTCATCCCAGCTTTAAGACCGCGCGGCTAATTGCGGGAACAGAACTCTCGCGGGCGAGAGGCGATCGCCAACCAGCAAGGGTTGGTGTGTTGTCCATCCCTAATCTGGATTTCTTGCCTTTTCAATGATTGCCTCGCCCGGCAGTTTGTTCGCGAGATCCGCGATCGCTTTGACCTTGGCGTCCAAGCCTGCCGGCTTGCCTTTTTCGCATTCGGCCATCAAAGCTGACGCAAGAGAATGAATCTCTTTGTATGTCTCCAAATGCGGACCCGTCGGACTTGAATCCAACGCGGACAAGGCCGAAACAAGACCGCTTAGTGCCGCCGCTTGATCTTTGCTGTTCTTAAGATGCGTGGTTGTATTCAAGGCAAGTGTCTTCATATCCAAAGCGAAGGCCACAGAATCTTTTGAATTGTCCGTGAAGGGTAGTTCGCGAGGCCCACAGCCTGTCGTCGAGCATAGCAATAGTCCTAACCCCAAAAACACTTGAAAAGCTCTCGTCAACATTACTGATCCCATTGGGTTACGCGAATGACAAAAAAGGTGGCTACTCGTATTTTCAGGGAAATTTGGAGTGCTGGGATTCATCCCAGCTTTAAGACCGCACGGCTAATTGCTGGAACTGTCTCGTCGCGACCGAGAGGCGATCGCCAACCAGCAAGGGTTCGTGTGTTGTCCATCGTAGATGCCTGCTGACAGGTCGTACGCAGGATGTTCTAAAAGCTCCGATGAATCGGAGCACTCCATATTAAATCCCCGTGTAATTGAATGGCGTTATCCTGGCCAGTTCCGCCTTAATTGCGTCCGAGACATTGAGCGACTGAATAAACTGCGAGATCGTGCTCCCGTTGATGGCCTCATTCGTCCGAGTCAAGCCCTTCAGCGCCTCATAAGGCTCCGGGTACCCCTCGCGCCGCAAAATGGTCTGGATCGCTTCGGCCACAACCGCCCAATTCGCCTCGAGATCGGCATGAATAGCTGCCTCATTGAGCAATACTTTATTCAAACCCTTCAGCGTGGACTTGCATGCGATCAACGTATGTGCAATGGGCACACCGATATTTCGCAAAACAGTCGAATCGGTCAAGTCCCGTTGCAATCGCGAGATCGGCAACTTGGCGCTGAGATGTTCGAACAACGCGTTCGCAATACCCAAATTGCCCTCTGCGTTTTCGAAATCGATCGGGTTGACTTTGTGAGGCATGGCAGACGAGCCCACTTCCCCTGCCTTGATCCGTTGCCGGAAGTAGTTCATTGAGATATACGTCCAAAAGTCCCTGCAAAGATCGATCAGGATCGTATTGATGCGTTTCAGACCATCGAAATAGGCGGCCAAGTTATCGTAATGCTCGATCTGCGTCGTTGGACTGGAGCGTTGCAGCCCAAGGGATGCAACAAATCGATTCCCAAAGGCACTCCAGTCATGCTCCGGATAAGCCACATGATGTGCATTGAAATTGCCGGTCGCACCGCCGAATTTGGCCGAGAACGGAATCTGCTCCAGCAACCGCTGCTGCTGCTCAATGCGCTCGACAAAGACGCGGATTTCTTTGCCTAGCCGTGTCGGTGAGGCTGGTTGCCCGTGCGTTCGAGCAAGCATCGGGACAGCTTCCCACTCGACCGCCATGGCGATCAGTTTTTCAGTCACCTGGTTCAACGCCGGCAGCAGAACGGCAAAATGAGCTTCCTTAAGAAGGAGTGGCGTTGCGGTGTTGTTGATGTCCTGCGATGTAAGCCCGAAGTGCACGAATTCTTTTACTTCCGACAGACCGATTTCGTCGAGTTTGCTTTTCATGAAGTACTCGACCGCTTTGACATCGTGATTCGTTGTGCGTTCGATTTCCTTGATGCTCAATGCGTCAGCCTCCGAAAAGGCTTCAAAAAGGCCTCTGCGAAGCTCCGGAAAAAATGCCGGCGAAACGCCTTTCAATTGCTGCAAAGGCAATTCGCAAAGCGAAATGAAATATTCAGCTTCAACCCGAAGTCGATACCGAATCAGGGCTGCTTCGGAAAAGTAACGGCCAAGTTCTGAGGTTTGTTGCGAATAGCGACCATCGAT
The DNA here is from genome assembly GCA_031374925.1 of Pirellula sp. Lineage (GTDB taxonomy): Bacteria > Planctomycetota > Planctomycetia > Pirellulales > Pirellulaceae > JBKCUI01. Next base: position 18,609 of record JANMHA010000249.1, read on the forward strand.
AGGAGAAACGGCCCAAAGAGCGTTGGAAGTCATGAAATTGGCCGGTGCAAAGGGGATCGGAACATTCGAGAATGCGAGCAATCTAACGGTTTTTTGACCGAATGGAAATTGCCGTAGACGCCAAGCCAGGAATTCTGCGACCATCGACGCCGTGTGGTACTGGAACAAGAAGTGGTTGCAATGAGGTGGCGATCGTGAGGACTCAAAGATTACTTATGGTTTTAGCCACTGGCATCACCCTGGCGTGGACGTCTGGATGCGCCAATCGGAATCCTTACAATCCATATCCACAGCAATACCAGCAACCCTATCAAGCGTATCCGTACACAGGGCAACCCGGCCAACCAATTCAGCCCAGTCCAACCGTTGGCGTACCGCTTTCAGCAAACGGAATGCAACCTAGCTATGGCCCACCCCCTGGGACCTTCGTCCAAGGCCAGCCGCCGAATTACCCGATCCTTCAGCCTGGTCAACCGAATCCCGGCTACTATAATCCGCAAGCGGGTCAACCAGGCCCGCCATATTTCGGGCGCTGATCGCTTAGGAGAGCGACAGATAGCAGTATCCCAACCCGAAGCGTAAGCGAGGGACAATTTCGCAGGTCCCTCACTTACGTATCGGGTTATGATTGGTAGTTTTCACATCGCCGCTCGCCTTAAAGCCAAACCGCCAGAGAGCGCAGTCCGCCATCGTTTAACCCCGAACCGCAGGCGACCGTCGTCAGCATTTCAAGGACCCCAAACATGACGCGTCATCTACTCCTTATGCGTCATGCAAAAAGCGACTGGAACGACTCAAGCCTCGGCGACAAAGACAGACCTCTCAACCCCCGAGGTCGAGCGACCGCCCCCGTTGTTGCAAACTGGATCGTAAAACACAATCATTTACCCGATCTCGTTATCTGCAGCAGCGCCGTCCGAACCCAGCAAACGTTGGAATTAATGATACAAGAGTGGACCGGGCAGCAGCCGTTGTCTCCGACACTCGTACTACCAAGCGTGCTGGTGGAAGACCGATTGTATCTTGCCTCCGACCACTCCATTCTTTCCATAGCGAGAGATGTTTCAAACGCTTATGATTCGGCCCAATGCATTTTGGTATTGGGGCACAATCCTGGAATGGAAGTCTTAGCTAGCACGCTTAGTGAAAATCCAATTGCGATGCCGACGGGAGCAATCGCTATTTTCGCCTCGAATTCGGGAGATGGAAACTGGCCGAATGACTGGGGAAATGACAAATTGTGGAATTGGCGGGGTTTGGTCAAACCGCGTGAGCTCGGCTCTGAAACAAACTAGAAAAATGACCGGGCCTTTTGTTAGACTTGCGCAAAGTGTAACGATTGATCGGACGATACTGTGATTCAAGGTGTTGTCGAGTAAGGTTGCCGGCCACCCAATATCGAACGCAAAAGGAGCTAGGTGAATGAGTCAAGTCAGCAAAGCGCAATTGGTACGATGGATTGCTTCAAGCGTTCGATGGGTATCCTCGGCGAGTATCGTCGGAACTCTTTGTCTCTCCACAAGCTTTGCCACTGATGGCGATCCGCAAGTCGTCAAAGCCCTTGGCTATTCACCGCGTCAAAGCAATGTTGCTTATGACAAAGTAGCCGAAAAGGACATCGATGCTTGCACAAGCAAGTACGAAACGCGAAATGGCTTTGAAGGGCTCGTGATCTACAGTCCAGACGGTCAGCCTCTTCGCCGTTTCGCGGACAGCAACAATGATCGCCAAGTCGATCAGTGGTGTTACTACAAAGACGGAATCGAAGTCTATCGAGACATCGACAGCGATTTCAACGGCGCTGCCGATCAATACCGTTGGCTTGGGACTGCCGGCACTCGCTGGGGAATCGATAAAAACGAAGACGGAAAGATCGAGCAATGGAAAGTCATTTCGGCTGAAGAAGTCACGATGGAAATCGTCGACGCGATCAAGCTGCGAGACGATGAACGATTCCGACGGCTGTTGGTTTCAGATGCTGAGTTAAAAATGCTTGGACTAGGTGAGGACAAAGGGGATCAATTGACCATCCGACTGGACAACGCAAAGAAAGGCTTTGCTGAGTTCGCCAAAACCCAAAAGATGATCAGCGCAGCTACTAAATGGGCACATTTCGCCGCAGACAAACCGGGAATCGTGCCAGCTGGTACCGAGGGTGCTTCACAGGATATTGTCGCTTACGAAAACGTGATTGCGATTGTTGACAACGATGGGACCAGCCAACAGCTAATGGTCGGAACTCTTGTTCAAATCGGCAGTGCGTGGCGACTTGCCGACCTGCCTCGCACGATCAGTAGTGATTCCGTTCTAGCGGATAGCGGGCTATTTTTCCCAGCTTCCGCTAGCAACCGCGTCGGAAACTCCACCACCGAAAGTGGGTTATCTCAAGAAGTTCAACGGCTTCTCACCGAACTCGAAAGGCTCGACGCCGCGATCAAGGAAGAGACAGGCGACCGAAGCCAGTTGCACGACGACAAAGCAGTAGTCCTGCAGAAATTGGTCGTCGCAAACAAGGGAACCGATCAGATGGAACTTTGGGTCAGACAATTTGCAGATTCAATTAGCTCTGCCGCTCAGGCAGGGGAATATCCTGAGGGAGTCTCCAAGCTGCGTCAATTGGAATCTCAACTGAGCAACATGCCCAAGGCCAAAGAGTTGGTTCCATACGTTGCCTATAGGCTGATCAGCACCGATTACACGTTGAAGAGCATTGGCGACAAAGTCGATTTTGCAAAACTCCAAGTGGAGTACATGGAAAACCTGGAGGAGTTTGCCCGAGACTATCCGGAAAGCACTGATGCTGCCGATGCAATGATTCAGATCGGATTGAACCATGAACTCGCTGGAAATGAAACCGAAGCGGAAAAATGGTACAGCCGCGTTGCATCGAAGTTTTCGAAAACCATTCAGGGTAAAAAGGCCGCCGGTGCGATTGCTAGACTGAGCCTCGAAGGTCGTCGATTTGGATTATCTGGCAAGACTCTGGACGGCAAACAAATCGATACAGAAAAGATGGCAAAGAGCCCCATCTTGGTCCACTATTGGGCTTCGTGGTGTGGGCCTTGCAAGGAAGACATGGCTGAACTCCGCAAGCTACAAGCCAAATACGCACGGCAGAATTTGCAAATTATTGGAGTCAACTTAGACACTGAGCCAAAGGTCGCTTTGGAGTTCCTGGCGAGCACCAAGTCGTTTCCTTGGCCTCATGTGCAGGAACAAGGTGGCTTTGAGAGCGATCTAGCGGTAGGGCTCGGCGTTCTAAGCGTGCCAGTCACTATCTTGATCGATGGCGACGGCAAGGTTGCAAAAAGGACTTCCCACTTCAGCAAAGAAATGGAACAAGCCTTAGAGGATTTGCTTGCAACGAAAGCCCCAGCACAGCAAGCCGCCAAGTCACCGGCGGCCAAGCCACCTGCCCCAACAACGCAGACCAAGCCACCTGCAGCAACAACGACGACCAAGCCACCCGCAGCATCGAACCAACCGAGTGCCAGGAAAGCCCAGCAGCCTGACCCAACCGGAAACAAGAACTCAACCCGACCGCGCTGACGTAGATCCGCATCTCCGAGGCGGATGTCATGTTTCAAAACAAAACCCCGCATCTTCGACGCTGCGATTCTATATAGCCTGACGAATGAACCAGGAATGACAAATGGTTCCTCGATTACGCAACGGCATAGAAGGGACAGCGACAGCAAGATTGCAGGCCATCCGAGGCATGTTTCTACAGCGGATTCTTACGTCTCGGAGAGACGTAACTACTCAGTCTTACGTCTCGGAGAGACGTAACTACTTGGTCTTACGTCTCGGAGAGACGTAACTACGAAATTCCTGCGTGTCGGAGAGAAGCAATTACGCCTTGGCGGAATCCAAAGCAGCTTCGAGTTTACTGCGAGGTGGAACGCCTTGAAAACGTTCTACAACTTCACCACCCTTGAAAAGCAACAAGGTCGGAATCGCATTGATTCCGTATTTTTGGGCTAGGTCTGGTTGCTCTTCCACGTTGACTTTGCCGACTACGACACTTCCTTCGTATTTAATGGCAAGTTCATCGATCACCGGAGCGATTTGCCGGCATGGACCGCACCACGTTGCCCAAAAGTCGACGAGAACCGGAGTGGCGGCTCCCAAAACGTCAACGTCAAAACCTTCGGTAGTAAATTCTGCGGCCATGTTTAATTCCTCTCTATTAGCGATTAGTGATCTGCCAAAAATTCTTCTTTGGCAGAACTAATAATGTAGTGCAGGTTGCATGCCAAGCCAAGTATCAATGTTAGCGTTCGCGCCGCGAACCAGTGGTAATTCAACTTATCCGCTAGATTTTTGTAGCTGAGCTCGTCCCTGGCTTAGGATTGTGTGGCTGAGCGACGCCCTCGCTCAGGTCAAGTAATGCCCCAACGGGCTAACTGCATGTCTCGTTACCCATCGCTCCTACCGACACAGTCTTACGCGTTCTACCGAAGCGTCCACTGTGTGTAGGCTTTTTGATGACCGAATTGGCGCGACCATTGCGGTGACGATTTCGTTCCAAACCACCCATAGGCGTATGGCTGCATTGGCTTAGATTCAATTTTGCTCGCGACAGGCAGGCTCGTGTGCGGTTGGCCTTTGTTCGAGTGCGTCACTGGCCTGGGCAAAACCTTGTATTGACTCGGAGTTTGGAATCCCCACATTCCATCGATATTGGAACTCAACTCACGGGCGTTTTCTTGCCCAAAGGTGCTTGGCGTGCAAAAGATGCAGATTAGTAGGATCGTCGATCGGATCGTTCGCATCGGTTCCTCTCTAAAGGGTTTGGGACGAGCAGATCCATTCCATCCACAATCGATGGAATTCAAACTCACAATATTCCATTGACTACATCCGAATTGTTGCACCTGTTGCTTTAGGCTAATCCATGGAAATCGTTTTGAAGGAATTCGGAAGCTTGGGACAAACCGACGTGCAACGTATTTTCCGATTAGGTTGGCACCGTTTTGGATACCTGTACAAGGAATATCAGCACCAATTTGGAGTGCTGGGATTCATCCCAGCTTTAAGACCACACGGCTTACTGCGGGAATTTGATCTTTGCGGTCCAAAGGCGATTCCCAACCGGCAGCCTCGCGTTCGGTAGACTATCGGTAGTTACAAGTTATCGGGTTGTGCGCTGCATGATCTAAAAGCTCCGATGAATCGGAGCACTCCAAATTTGGAGTGCTGGGATTCATCCCAGCTTTAAGACCACACAGCTAATTATTGTGTGATCTGTTACTTCGCGGCCGGGCGGACGAAAAATCCTTCGAAATCGTCAATCTCGATTTGACTGTACCAATCTGTAGTGAACATTTGTCCGTCCCAAATTTCTACCGTTTTGGTTCAAGTTCCGTTGAGACCGATCCGTACGTCACCACGCCAATCAAGATAACGACCAGGAAATATCATGAAAGTACTCGTAGCCGACGATTCCGGGATCATGCGCAAGATCATCATCCGGGCATTGACTTCCGTTGGCGTGACAGATGTTGTCGAGGCAGCCAATGGTCAAGAGGCGATCGACAAGTTCAAAAAGACTCCGGTTGATCTTATTTTGACCGATTGGAATATGCCAGAAAAAAGCGGTTTGGACGTCGTTGTCGAAATTCGCGCAACCGGTTCCAAAGTGCCCATCATCATGGTTTTAACCGAAGCCCAAAAGGGACAAGTCATCGCAGCCATCCAGGCTGGCGTAAACGACTACTTGACAAAGCCATTTGAGGCAGATGATTTGCGAGCCAAACTCGACAAGTTTGTCGCGGTTTAGCTGATTGGGATTACTACCAACGACGCATTTCTGAGTCGATTCGATTGCAGCGGTTTTATTGGCGATTCGGGGGCGCTTCATGGGTCCATTGTTGTAAGCGTCGCCCAAGATGTCGCGTTTGCTGCCGCCGAAGCCTTTCTAGGAACTCGTCCTACGTCGATCAATGCCGAAGTGATCGATATGGTCGGCGAGTTAACCAACATGATTGCTGGCGCCAGCAAAGACAGAATCGGAATTGCCGGTATTACGCTTGGGTTGCCAACTGTAATAACTGGCAAGGGGCATACGGTCCCATTTGCCAACAGCGCCTACTTTGAAATCCTTCAGTTCTCGTCGCCACACGGACAGCTTACTGTCGAAATCGGCGTGCGAGGGTTGTAAGCGATTCTGTCCAACTAGACATTTGGGTTACCCGTAGATACAGATGGCTATCACTCTCGTTCACGGCACGGATAGGCTGTGAATTTATTCGTAAGGTGCAGAACATTGTCGCCTTTTGCTCCGCAAAAGTGTGTTAACGCGGCGCACTTTCGCGGAGCGAAAGGCGACAATAATAAATTCACAACCTAGGAGTGCCGTGCTACATTGATTTCGCCGCTACATGGATTTCGCCTACTGCCCGGGGTTAAACCGTCGAAGTCAATCTGCTAAACTATCTCCTATGACAGTCGTTGCTCCTTTATCCTTTGGTATGTTCGGTTCGTTGAAGCTCCGGCTGGGGTTTGGGCTACTTCGGCTATCCACCGAGGGACGTCCGTCACTCGACGAGGCAACGAGCCTAATCCACTTGGCGCTCGACCAAGGGATCCGGCTGCTCGACACGGCAGATAGCTATTGCCTTGAGAATTCGGATTTTCATTATGGTGAGAAACTCGCCAAACATGCCGTGGATTGTTGGCATGGACCACGCGAGGACGTTAAGATCATAACCAAAGTCGGATTGGTCCGGCCCGCCGGGAAATGGCTGCCGAATGGAACCCCTAAGCACATCCGTCAATCCGTAGATGCGAGCCTTCGCGAGCTTGGATGCGAAAGGCTGTTCTTGCTCCAATTGCATGCGAAGGACCCACGTGTTCCGTTTGAGGAAACACTGTCAGTGCTCGCCGAGCTTCAAAAGTCCGGCAGGGTCCAGCACCTTGGTCTGTGCAATGTTGGACCTGCCGAGGTTCGTCAAGCCATGCGGCACTTTCAAGTGGCATCCATACAAAGTGAGCTAAGTATTTTGGCTCGAAAGTCGGCGACGGATGGCATGCTTCTGCTAACTCAAGAACTCGGCATCCCCTTTTTGGCACATCGTCCCTTGGGAGGCTATGCGAAAGTGGAAAAGCTTGAAAAAAACAGAGTTCTCGTCCCGTTGGCTCAGCGTCACCACGCAACCCCCTACGAAATCGCTTTGTCTGCTGTCCTCAACTCTGCTCCCAATGTAATTCCGTTAGTCGGTGCGACAAAACAGTCGAGTTTGTTGTCATCCATTCGTGCCACCAATTTAAGGCTGGACATTAGCGACAGAACCGCATTGAGTATCAAGTATTCGTTCGAAGCAGACGCTGATGCGGCGTCTGCAGTTCAACCTGCTGCAAAACCGGCAAGCCTCCCGTCGTTGACTCCCGATCAAGGCCCAGGAGCACACCCCGAAATAGTCCTGCTTATGGGAATTCAAGGTGCGGGCAAAACCGAGTTGGTACAGTCCTATGTTGACTGTGGATACACAAGATTGAATCGTGATGTGATTGGCGGCAGGGTTGACGACTTGACTGGGCTTTTGCAACAACTAGTTGCCGAGGGACAAAAGCGAGTCGTTCTAGACAATACTTACCCAACTCGGATTTCAAGGGCAGCTGTTGTTCGAATCGCGCATTCAGCAGGGATACCTGTCCGATGCCGATTCATAGAGACCTCGATCGATGATGCTCGCATCAATATTGTCCATCGCATTTTGGACCGATACGATCGATTGCTTGGACCGACCGAGATGAAGGAATTGACTAAGCAGGATTCCAATTTGCCTCCACCGATTGCCATGCAACGTTGGCTGGACTCCTTGGAACATCCCGATTGGGATGAGGGGTTCTCCGCAATTGACCGTATCCCATTCCGTCGTCGTGCGTTTCAAGGCCATTCGCAAAAAGGCTTGCTACTCGATGTCGACGGGACCATCCGTACCACGCTTAGCGGTGAGATTTATCCTCGAACCGCGGAAGACGTAGTGTTATTGCCGAACAGACGAGAGACGTTGTTGCGATGGATTGAAAACGGATACAAGCTTTTCTTTGTGTCCAATCAAAGCGGGGTCTCATCTGGAAAGCTGAGTCAGTCCGATGCCGAGGGAGCCTTCCAACGAACAGTTGAATTGCTCGGCCTCCCCATTGCAGAGGTGATTTATTGCCCGCACCCAGCTTTCCCTGTGGGGTGTTTCTGCCGAAAGCCGCTACCGGGACTGGGCGTCTATCTAATACGTAAACACAAATTGGATTTGCAGCATTTGGTAATGGTAGGGGACATGGATAGCGACGCGGGCTTTGCTCGCAGCATCGGTGCAAAGTATGTTGACGCAAACGATTTTTTTGCGTAGTGGGACTATCCGACTCAAATGCAGCCTGCTCGGAGGTCGTCCAGCTTGGCAGGTCGTCTAGCTTGGCCACCCTCCCTCTGGGAGGGTCTCGCGAAGCGAGGGGAGGGTGAAGTGGAAGGAGTGATGGTACCATTCGGTTCACCCTCCCCGAGGGAGCCCGAGGGAGTAACTCGGTGAAGCATTTTCACCAACAATTCGCTAAGGTTGAGCGGGAGCTTGCCTCCCCTCAACCTTGTTTTGGCGTACTATGTTGCCCGCTATCCGCCGCACTCGGCTCCCGCCGCGGGAGCCGAGTGCGGAACTTTGAGGTCTGAGCCGCACGTTTAGTACGCCAAAACGGCGTCCGTCGGAGGCAAGCAACGGTCGGACGAAAATGCTTCAAAGCGTTGCCGAGGGAGGGTGACTTACGTGAGAAAACCCTACTCTACTCCCCGCCTCTTCCCTCACTGCGCATACTTGGCTTTGTACTTATCGTTCAGTTGCGTATGCTTGCTTGACAAGTCAACCGATCGGCCTTGGATGTAGGCTTTCAAAACTTGTGTTGGCGTTTCCAGAATATTGCCATCTGTGATGATCAAGGTCGCATCTTTGCCTACGGTCAACGAACCCACGCGATCCGACACGCCGAAGATTTCGGCTGGCGATAATGTGATGGATCGTAACGCTTGTTCTTCAGATAGGCCAAAGGCGGCAGCGGTTGCAGCGTGGTAAGGAAGATTGCGAACGCCGGACGCTCCGAAACGACCGTCGCTTGCAATCGAGAACGGAATACCTGCTTCTTGAAGCTGCGCCGGCAGTGTATAGGCTGCATCGTAGGCAGCGTCATGTCGGCTAGGCAAACGATAGACGCTGGCAACGACGATGGGTACTTTTGCCTCCTTGACCAAGTTGGCGCATTGCATCGTATCCGCACCGCCCATCAAAATCAGTTTTAAATTGTATTGCTTTGAAAAGGCGATCGCCGTCTGAATCTGCTTGGTTGTGTTCGCTTGGACCAGCATTGGCGTTTTGCGTTCGACAACCGGTAGCATGGCTTCAAGCCTAAGATCGATTGGCTGCTCCTTAGGTGCTTTGCTTCTAGCCAATCCATATGCTTTGACCTCGCGCATTAGATCATGCAGCGGTCCAAGTCGATCGTTGTCGGCGGCTGGAGCGGCTTCGGCGTCCCCGCCACGTCTTCCTCGGGGAGCGGCTGCAAAACGGGGCCAGGACGCGGCCATCGCGGCATCGGGCAACAGTGTCATGCCCTCCCAAGTCCAACCGTCAAGAACCATCACGGCTGCCCGACCCGAAATGAGTCCGCCATTGGGAGCGATTACAGATATGAGCACGCCGTTTGCGCGAGCTACCGGAATGGCTTCGCTATCTGGATTGAAGGCAACGGATGCGCGGACATTGGGATTGAGGTTACCAATCTCGGTGGTATCGATCGACGCCTTAATCGAATCGATTTCGACGAGTCCGAGATGGGAATAGGAATCCATCAACCCAGGATAAACGTGTTGGCCTTTGGCTTCGATGGTTTCAGCATCACCAGGAAAAGAGAGGTTAACGCCAATCTCGGTGATCTTACCATCTTTGAATAGAACACAACCATTTTGGATGGTCTCGCCAGAAACAGTGTGCACCGTTGCGTTTCGAATGATGATGGGCCGCTTTTGCGGTCCGCCAGGAATCTGGTCGGAAGCCAAAAGGCTCGATGCGAAGAGAACCCAAGTTGTCAGTAGAGCGATCGTTTTCATGGGGATAGGTAGGATTTGATTTTTTGTATCAGGGTAAGGTGTCAGGCTAAGTCAAGTGGCCGATTAGTCGTGTTCGGCGTGGTCCGATTCATCGTGCCCGTGATGGCAGAATTCATCATGATTCGGCCATAACCTAGATGGGTCATCTGCAAGCGAGCTCTTTTCGCCAGCTGCTTCGCCGCTGTCTAGAATTTTCTGAACCAGCGACTGATGTAGGGTAAAGTCACGTTTGCGCGTTTCGGCATCCCATTTACGGTCGAAGTATTTTCGGCCATCGATCCAAGTTTGCTCGCAGCGTGCCAGGGTTGAGAGCGGGGAGCCGCTCCAAACCGCGATATCCGCGTGCTTGCCAATTTCTAGTGAACCAACCTTGGAATCAATTCGCAATTGCTTGGCTGGGTTCAAGGTGACGAACTTAAGTGCTTCGATTGGTTCGACACCGCCATACTTAATCGCCTTGGCCGCCTCATGGTTCATGTGCCGCCCTAGTTCCGCATCATCGGAATTGAACGACACGTTCACCCCTTGGCTGTGCAACAAGGCGCCGTTATAAGGGATCGCATCATAGACCTCCATTTTGAACGCCCACCAGTCTGAAAACGTGGATGCTGTCCCGCCATGTTTGGCGATGGCCTCCGCGACCTTGTAACCCTCGAGGATATGCTGCAAAGATCCGATCTTGACGTTGTATTCGTCGAGAACTCTCAGCAATCCGAGTATCTCGTCTTGCCGGTAGCTGTGGCAATGGATCCAGCGTTCGCCGCGAAGAATTTCAGCGATTGCATCGAGTTCAAGGTCGCGACGTGGAGGCAGTCCTGTTCGTACTTTGTTCCAGCTCTTCCAAGCTGCGTCGTATGCTTGAGCTGAGTTAAATCGATCGCGAAACAGTTGTTCCACCCCCATTCGAGTTTGAGGATAGCGAGTTTTCGGCCCTTCCCAATTGCTTTGTTTAACATTTTCGCCAAGCGCAAATTTGATCCCTGCCGGAGCGTCGGCAAACTTCAGGTCGTCGTAGGTGCCTCCCCATCGAAGCTTGATTACCTGGTTTTGGCCGCCGATGGGATTGGCGGAACCGTGCAATACGTTGGCTGACGTCAGTCCACCTGCTAGTTGGCGATAGATAGTGATATCCCCAGCGTCAATGAAGTCTCCGATGCGAACTTCGGCTGTGACGGCTTGCGAGGATTCGTTGATTCCGCTGTCGGTGGCCATATGCGAATGGCAATCGATAAGACCTGGGCTAAGCTGCCATTTGGAAGCATCGATAACGGTCGCACCCTCAGGCACGACGAGGTCTATACCAATCTTGTGAATCATCCCTCCATGCACGATCAAGTCGGCGTCTTTGAGTATTCCGTCTGGTCCACTGGTCCACAGCGTCGTATTTTGAAAGACAACATAATCAGGCTGTTCTGGCAATCCGCTTCGACCTTGGACACCGGGAGGATAGAGTACGGTCGAGAGAATCGGCTTTGGCGACTTATCTTCCTTCTTCTCCTTACTTTTGTCGTCCTTGCTCTTTTCGTCTTTGGCGCCTTCCTTTTCTTTCGAAGCATCCTTGGGCTCTTCTTTCTTTCGAATGGCGGAGACAAGCTGTTGTTGCCCGTCGGCCCACTGGATGGTTCCCATCAGCATCTCTTGGGATTCAGCCGTCGATGGCGGCAAGAGTGTTAGCGAAAGAAATCCAACTCCGGTTTGTCCTTCGAGGAGTTGATTGATTGCAAATGTCGCTGTGAGAGAGCGATCTTCCCAGCGTGGCGACTGGAGTTTAGCGGTCCCTTTTGGCTCGGCTTTTTTCCTGCCCTCGTTTTTCTTTGCTTCTGCAACCGGATCAGACTTTTCTACTGGCTTTTCGGATTTGGCATCGATCGCAACAGAATCGACTCTAGAAGGTATTTCGGTGGCAGCGTCGGGCTCTTTTTTGATTGGCTCGGTGGGAGTCTCAGCTGGTTTTACTGTCGCGGGATCGGTTGGCGATTCCTTGGTCGAAGCTTTCGCGTCTGGCAAGTCAGATTTTGGTGTGTCGAGCAAAGCAAGACTGCCAGAGATCCTTTTGGTCGCCTCGGCGAGTGTTAAGAAGAGTTGCGTTGGACGACTTTCGATTGAGGTCGCAACTGGACTAAGCGTAACTTGCCATTTCCCATCGATATTGGAATCTAATTTGTAAGCAGTTGAAGGTCGTTCGCCGCGCACCCAAACTTCTTCAATTTTAGTTTTGTCGTCCCAAAGATCGCCGTTGGTCACGACCAAATTGGCCCAAGCTCCTGGTTTGATGGAACCGCACTCACTCTCAATACCAAGCAGTGTTGCGGGCGAGGTCGTGATGGCTTGCATAGCGACAGTCTTATCGAGCCCCCGTGCGATAGCTTTGCGAATCTGTGGTATCAGTTCGCTCGGATCGGTAAGACCGCTGGATGTCAAAATGATCTTCACGCCGGCTTTTGATAATCGTCCTGGGTTCTCGGGTGCGAGTTCCCAGTGAGTCAACTCCTCTAATTCGGTATCGAGGGCTGCATCGGCGGTTGCGACGTTGGGTGGTTTTGGGAAATTCAAGGGAACGACTATCGTTCGATTGAGTTTCGCAATTTTGTCCAACAACTGGTATTCTTGGCCTGAGCCTTTAAGAACGACGTTCAATCCAAATTCTCGTCCAAAGGAATCGGCACGCAACGCATACTGTTCGTTCAAAGCATCAAACATCACGAGCTTGCCTGCTGACATGTGTAGACTTAAAGCTTCGAGTGCCGAATTAGATTCTGGTTTATCGAGGCCGATTTGGGCGCGATACGTTTGCCAAGCTTGGGAGTGCCACTGTGCGTCAAGGAAAGTTTGTCGGGCCAGAGCAACCGCACCCATTGGGCTGCTTGGATAGGAATCGCGGCCGCGACGCGAGACGGTCAACCGCACATGCATTGCGACATCGCTTTTCAATATTGCATCGATGGCGGATTGGTTGCTGGTAAGCAGTACAGCGCTTGTTCCTTTGATAATGCCGTCGCGAGGCGCGACCAGGGCTGCGGTGATACCGGCTTTTCGCAACTTGGCCATGGTGGTTTCGTTGGCTGCGATCACTTCCGCCATGGAGCGTTCTGGCGTGATTTCCGAGTTCCAATGGGGTGTGCCTTTGTTGGCATCCGACGCCGGTGCATCGAATTCGATCCCGGCGTCGACAAAACCCGGGAAAATCGACTTTCCGGTCATGTCGATTATTTGAGCCTCGGGAGGGGTAGATACGTTGACACCGACTTCAACGATTTTTCCACCGCGAACGACAAGGGTGGCCTTTTCTAGAATCCTGCCTGGTTCTGGCACGATTGTCACATTTTGGATCGCGACGCAATCGCTTTTGTGCTCCAGAATTCCTACTTCAGGTTTGGTCCCTGTCGTCTGTTGAGCGTTGGAAAAGCCTGGAAAAAACGAGAGCAAGAGAGCGAAAGCCAAGCCTCGAAAGATTGCCGTAATTTTCATTTCGTGAGGTACTCAAACGCGAAAGTCGAGCTGTAAGTTCAAGAGGATGTTTCGAATTGTAGTTTAGGATCAATCCTAATGCTCAGTAAAGCCAAAAAAGTTACGCTGACCGAGACATCTGGAAAGAACCAGGATTTTTGAGAACACACTCAATTAGAATGGAGTTTTGCAATGGATTAAGGGGTGTACAATTCAGCAAATAACAAGCTACTACGCCCCCCGTTGGATACTTCTACTAGAACTGAATGCCATGATGGGCGAGTTCCGAGCTAATGAGGCCGAACAAACGATCGATGAATTGCGTCGGCAATACAATGAACTTGCCGAACTGGCTGGCTCTTTGGCACACGAGATCAAGAATCCGCTTTCCGTTATTCACATGAATGCGGACTTATTATGTGAAGAGTTGGAGGAAAGCCAATGGCCAGGTCAGCGGCGCGCGATTTCCAAGGTCGACATGATTCGACAACAATGCAATCGACTCGATAACTTGCTTCGAGATTTTCTTCGGTTTGCCAGAATGCGAGATCTCGAAATGACGCCTGGATCGCTCAACGATCAAATTGAATCCGTGCTGCTTTTGTATCAAGCTCAAGCGGATCGATCCCTCATTCGGTTGCAGAAGTACCTTGATCCAAATCTCCCCCTCATCAAGTTGCATAGCGATTCCTTGCAAGCCGCGCTGCTCAATCTTGTCAAGAATGCGATGGAGGCCATGCCGGATGGTGGTGAGTTGCTTGTTCGGACTTATGTCGTGCCGGGTGGGGTTGCCATGGACATGATCGATACGGGGTGTGGCATGGACGAGATCACGGCAATGCGAATGTTTGAACCGTTTTACTCGACCAAACATGGCGGGTCTGGGCTTGGATTACCGACAGCTCGCAAAATCATCGAAGCGCACGGTGGTCGCATCGCGGTTCAAAGCGAAGTAGGCCGCGGAACGAAATTCGTGTTGGAATTCCCAACGCCGATCCGATTGGGTATTTAACACACTCTACGTAGGCCCGTTAGCTCCGCGACGGGCGGTCAGTGTAGTCGGAACTACATATCGTTTAACCAATTAATTTGTATCGATCTATTTCGGTTAACAAGAGAACCGCAACAGTTAGACATGCCAAACTGTTTTCTTCAAACGTAAAGCGGCTTCAGCCACCAACAAAGCAGCCAGCGGCGGCGTTTTGGCCTCTTAGGAATTTGCGATGGCGAATGGCTGCGGATTCCTTGAGGCTTTTGGGGGAGCCGGCCGCTCCACTACGACCGAAGTACTTTTTGAAATTCCAGACCAAGTCGGCCCAC
>JANMHA010000321.1:0-6417 GCA_031374925.1 Pirellula sp.
CTGTTGACCAAAGAGCAGATCGTCTCCCAATACCCCATCTTTGTTTCCGTCCAGCAACCCAATCGCACTGTTTACCTTGGAACCTACAATGCGCAGATCATAGTTCCCATCCAGCAAAGAGCCATTCAAAGTGAATCCGCCACTGAAAACCAGCGTGGCTACCGTTTTTCCGCCGACTAGCTGAGTCGTAAACGAGACTCCAACTAACCCTCCACCGGTACCACGCTTGCGAACTTCAAAGGCATCGCTGTCAATGGACACCACTCCGTCGAATCCAATGACAAGCGACCTAACCATGGATCGCTGGACTTCGCCCCCGTTGATCGCAACAGACTGCACTTCGGAAACATCCGTTACCGACAAGATTAAGCTCTTCTCATAGCTATTCGACGCGGAATCGGTCACGCGCACTCGTACGGAGTAATTTGGATTCGATTCGTAGTCGAGCTGCTGGCCTGCTTTCAAGAGCAGTTGGTTGCCCGAGATCTTGAATCGAGCATTATCCGTGTCGCCCACCCCGGGCAGAAGGTCAAAACCAAAACCGTCGTTACCATCTGGATCGCTCGCTCCCAACGTTCCGAACAGCAAGTCGACAACAGTCGAAGAATTCTCTCGTACTGTTTGTGGCGCAATCGAAATGTTCGTCGGTGCGCTGTTGACCACATTGATCGAACCACTCACGAAGCTGAAACTAAACGGTGGAACGTTTGCGTTTCCACCCACCAGGATTGGCGAAACGCCAAGGGCTGCGTCCGATCTCACTTGGAAGGCTACGTTGGCAATCACTCCCGCAGTCGAGGCCGATGGCGTCGCACGGTAGATGGCTAATCGCAACTTGCCCGTCGCATCGTCCGCAAATGAATCGATGGTCCAGCCTGTTTCGGCGGTAAACATTCCAGCCAGCGTCACGCCACCAACGTTGAGCCCGTTGGGCAGATCGAACACGTTCGTGTTGTAATCCAGGAAGACATCCACGCCCCAAAGACCAGCTGCATTATCCGTAATGCGAATCGGCATATTGGCGATCGCTCCACGTCCGGCGATCACCAACGCATCGGCCGCGATGGTCGGGTCGACACCCGCCTGAACGGAAATGCTTCCGGCTGGCAAGTTGGGAATCTCAGGCTGGAGAGCATTAGAAAGTCCCTTGCGTGCGATCCAAGAGGAGTCGAGGCCATCGAGGCCAGCGTTTTGATTGACGTTGGCCACGATGGATGGATCGGTCCAGCTGTAGGCGTCAAAGCCTGTGTACGCTCCCACGACAACGCCAGAGGTCCAACCCGCGTCTTGTGCGGTGTACAGTCCATCGCCGTTGGTATCGCCAACGAAAATGGCTTTATGCAACCCAGCATCACCGACGGATGGGACCGGCACCGCCCGTCCGGTGTCGGTGTAAACGGCCAAGGCTTCTACTTTGACCAAGTCCGAAGCACCATAGGGCGCGTTGGCTGGAACACTGGCAAGAAGCCGCGTAATAATCTGAGGCCCGGCAGCCAGCGGAGTCGTTCCCGATAGAGTTAATCGCATCCGACCGGACGAAACCAAATTGACCGTCGTGCTCCAGCCGCTTGGCAAGACATTAAAGAATGTGCTTGAGAAGTTGATGAGTGCTGGATTGTAGACCACATCAAAGTCCACAGCCAATACACCCGTTCCATCGCTAATGGTTACAGGCACACCTGGGTTGCCGTTGTCGTAAGACAAATTGACACTCTGTCCAACCGTGCTGGTGGCACCCCTTGAGAAGTCAGGGATGGAGACGATACGAGCGGTTGAGTTGGTGATACCGAAGGTAGTTACATAATTGCCTCCAGCCACCCCGTCTGAATTACCATCAAGCAGTTCTCCAGACAAACTCTTGAAACCATCAGCCCGACTGAACAACGTCAGTGTATAAGTATCAGCCGCAAACACTCCTCCTGTCTTGACAAATCGAAGAGTGTTCGAGGCAGAATCGTACACAAGCGAACCGCTGATACTGCCGCTCGAAGCTCCAACCAAGGTCACATCCGCCGCGTCGATTGCTGCGTCGACTCCATCGTACAAATTGAGTACGCTCAAGTTCAGCGGTGTATTAAAGGTCATGGCTACACTGCTGGGTGATGGAACGACACTCGTTACACCCACGCTTGGCAGTACCGACGCAACCGTAATCGAAAACACTTGCTGGATGGTGCTGGAATGACTGTCAGTTGCCTGAACGGTCAAGACTCGTGTTTGTCCCAATGTCATTCCCGTTCGGTCAATCACGACCAACTGATTGCCTTGTATTGCAAAGTTAGGATTGCTGCCGGCAGCCGAATCGTTGATCAACAGAAAGGTATGCGTATCGGGATCATCGACATCGACAGCTACCAAGTCGCCCAACGTATTGCTGCTATTGATAACTTGGTTGCTGCTGAGCGTGATTCCAATGGGCGCATCGTTCTGCCCCAGGATAGAAATCGCAACGGACGCAGTTGATTCCGCTCCGTTCGAATCGATTACCGTATAGGCAAATGTTTCCAATGCGTTTTGGCCCAGTGGAAGATGATCGTACTTGCCGTTGGGATCGTACGCAAAGGAACCGTCAGCCAGTACCGTCAACAAGGCACCGGATGGCAGTGTGAACTGCTCGCCGACTTTGGCTGGATCGCCGTTCACTGCGGAAATGGTTAGCGAGTCTCCAGTATCGCGATCGTTGACACCCGCCAATAATCCAGTTGCGGCGAAGTGTTTTTCAACCTGTGTGGCAGTCAAGGCCGAGTTGTACAAAGCCACTTCATCGATCGTGCCGACAAAACCGAAGCCGTTGCCGGCAGCTCCATCGTGGAAGCGTGTCGTCCTTGCTCCTCCAATGGCACTTTCACCGGGGTGCGAACTGATCCCGCCGGCGCCATTAAAGGTGGTCGCGCCGCTGGCCGCTTGAACCCCATTGACGTACAGTTTCATACTACCCGCGGTGAAAACAGCCACCACATGATACGCGGCATTGCCGACGATCGGCGTGCGGACCAGCGGTCCGAACGCATTGTTATCCCATGCTCCGAAGTACAGCAGTCCTGCGTCGACATACAGATTCAGTCCATTGACTTGGTCACCCTGTTCGTAGATGACCTGTCGGCTGGCTACGTTCGGGGTGCTAAACCAGAGTTCAATGCTCTGCTGTGATTTTTCTCCCGCGTAATCATCGATCACTGGAGAGCTAGGAATAGAAATGTTTTTTGTACTGTCGAAGCTGACCGCAGCGTCAGGCATGTTCGGAACCAAACCGACTTGCCCCAGTCCGGAGATATCGAAATCTCCGATGTAGACTCCATCGGGGGCGAACGGCGCGTTCGCGTTGGCGGCCACAGTACCTTGGGTTTCATTGAGTCGCCAGTAGGCCACAGGCACGTCCGCCACAACCGCATCATCGTAAAGGCCAGCGGCGACGTTAATCGAGCCGTTGGCCGGTACCGACAGTGAGTGATTGATGGCCAGCGGAGCATCGTTGGCTCCGAGGATGGTTATGGTCAGGGTTGAATGCACGCTAGCGAGCGAATCGCTGACCGCAACTTCCAAAGTTTCGGTCAGTGACTGACCAACTGTCAATTGCTGAACGGCTGAGTTGTTGTTGTCCAGGGTATAGCTGTAATCGCCGACCGAGCTCAAATTAAGTTTGCCATAGGTTCCGGCTTGGGTCGTGGTCGAGATGATCAAATCCCAGTTATTGAGAATACCACCTTCACCATTTGAAGTATCGGTAATCTCCAGCTTCCAAATCCCATTTGGGAATTTGCCGATCAGTGCCGCGAGCGAACCTGTAGGCCGATAGGTGGCTGTAAAGGGTGCGCTGCCGGCCGTGATGGCTAGGCTCGCCGAATCGTCGAGGACGGTGTTCACAAAGTTGTCACCATTGCCTCCCACACCCGCAAACAGTTGAACGCGTGTATTGTCCGGCGCTATCAGATAGACAGACAAATCTTGATCAAAGGTGTGCGAGATATCGACGCGCACATTGACATCGGCCACACTGCCCTGCAGTCCACTGACCAGTGTTTGCGAATTGGTGACCGTGCCTGCGCTGGGGCCAATCGGCTTGGCGATGTCGCTCGAGGAGAAAGTGCTCGAGGTATCGATAAACAAGTCCCAGCTGTTCAAGATGCCGCCAGAACCGTTTGTGTCGTCCGTGATTTCTAACTGCCAATTGCCATTCGGAAATTTTCCAATAAGTGTCGCAAGCGATCCTTCAGGGCGATAGCTGCCGGTAAACGGCGCACTTCCAGAGGTGATGGAGGTACTCGCCGAATCATCAAGCAATGTATTGACAAAGTTTGGACCGTTGCCAACATCGGTAAACAGTTCGACCCGCGTTCCGTCGGGAGCGATTAAGAAGACATCCAAGTCAGGATCAAAGCTGTGCGTGATGTTCACTCGCACATTAACATCAGCGATGTTTCCAACCAGTCCTCCGACCAGTTTGTTAGAAGTTGTAACCGTACCAGCCTGCGAGCCAATCACGTTGGCATTCGTCGACGAGACTGTGTTATTGGTTCCAATAAACAAATCCCAGCTATTTAGGATACCGCCGTCAGAGTTTGCGGTGTCGGTGATTTCAAGTTGCCAATTCCCATTGGGATTCTTGCCGATGAGTGCCGCCAGCGATTCAACAGGTCGATAGCTGCCGGTGAAGGGGGCAATGCCGGCAGTGATGGCTGTGTTGGCCGAATCGTCCAGGACCGTATTCACGAAATTATCGCCGTCGCCACCTACATTTGCAAACAACTGGATGCGTGTATTGTCAGGCGCAATCAGATATACCGTCGCGTCTGCGTCCCAAGTGTGCGAGATATTCACGCGCACATCGACGTCGGAAATGGTGCCGACCAGTCCGCTGATCAACTTGTTCGAGGTCGTAACCGTACCCGCTTCTGGTCCAATCGCATTGGCGTTGGTCGACGAGAAGTTCGTTGGAACACCGATGAACAAATCCCAGCTATTCAATAATCCTCCAGAAAGGTTGGTGTCGTCGGTGATCTCTAGCTGCCATACGCCATTTGGGTTCTTGCCTATGAGTGTCGCCAGCGAGCCTTCTGGACGATAGCTTCCGGTAAAGGGGGCGGTGCCGGCTGAAACCAACGTGCTGGCTTCATCGTTGAGAATTGTGTTGACGAAATTGGCACCGCTGCCACCCACATCCGTAAACAATTCCACTCGCGTTCCGTCGGGCGCGATCAAGAAAACGTCGAGGTTGTCATCAGCCGAATGCGTGATGTTCACTCGTACATCGACGTCGGAAATGTTGCCAACCAAGCCACTGACCAACTTATTCGACGTCGTAACCGTACCTGCTTCTGGGCCAATTGCATTGGCGTTGGTCGATGAGAAGGTTGTCGGAACTCCGATAAAAAGATCCCAGCTATTCAGTAAGCCACCGACAAGGTTGGTGTCGTCGGTGATCTCTAACTGCCAAAGCCCATTTGGGTTCTTGCCTATAAGCGTCGCTAGCGAGCCCTCTGGACGATAGCTGCCGGTAAAGGGGGCCGTGCCGGCGGAAACCAACGTGCCGGCCTCATCGTTGAGAACTGTGTTGACGAAATTGGCACCGCTGCCGCCTACATCGGTGAACAGTTCCACGCGCGTCCCGTCGGGAGCGATCAAGAAAACGTCCAGGTTGTCGTCGGCCGCATGCGAAATATTGACGCGCACATCGACATCGGAAATATTCCCAACCAGTCCGCTGACAAACTTGTTCGAGGTCGTAACCGTACCCGCTTCTGGTCCAATCGCATTGGCGTTGGTCGACGAGAAGGTCGTTGGAACACCGATGAACAAATCCCAGCTATTCAAGATACCGTCGTCCGCAGGTGGAAAGACGTCGGTAATCTCCAGCTGCCAATTACCATTGGGATTCTTCCCGATCAGCGTTGCCAGTGATTCGATAGGCCGATAGCTGCCGGTGAAGGGTGCGCTGCCGGCGGTAATCGCCGTGCTTGCCGAATCGTCGAGCACGGTGTTGATAAAGTTGTCACTGCCGCCGCCTACATGCGCAAACAGTTGAACTCGCGTGCTGTCAGGTGCGATCAAAAACACCTGCACGTCATCATCGAATGTGTGCGAGATATTTACACGGACATCGAAGTCGGAAATGTTGCCGACCAGCCCGCTGACCAACTTGTTGGAAGTCACGACATTGGCGCCAATCGCATTGGCATTGGTCGATGTAAACGTTGTCGGAACACCGATGAACAAATCCCAGCTATTGAGCAAGCCACCGACAAGGTTGGTGTCGTCCGTGATCTCTAACTGCCAAAGCCCATTGGGGTTCTTGCCTATGAGTGTCGCTAGCGAGCCCTCAGGACGATAGCTGCCGGTAAAGGGGGCCGTTCCGGCTGAAACCAACGCGCCGGCCTCATCGTTAAGAACTGTGTTGACGAAATTGGCACCGCTGCCGCC
>JANMHA010000261.1:0-12686 GCA_031374925.1 Pirellula sp.
CCTACGTAACTGCCCGCGAACCGCCGCCCTCCGCTCGCGCCTTGACCGCCGTAGGCGGTCGAGGCGCGAGCGGAGGGCGGTAATTTAAGGTCTGAGCTGAACTCTTAGTACGCCAAAACGGCGTCCGTCGGAGGCAAGCTCCGATCGGACGGGAGGCAAGCTCCGATCGGACGGGAGGCAAGCTCCGATCGGACGGGAGGCAAGCTCCGATCGGACGAAAATGCTTCACAGCGTTGCAGAGGGAGGGAGGCTAAGCTCTTGCGTGATGGTAAAAATCCCTCGAGCAAAACTAGCGGGCATTTCACCGCTCGCCTAATGGGGCATTTCACCGCTCGCCTAATGGGGAATTTCACCGCTCGCCTAATGGGGAATTTCTCGGTTGCGACACCAACTTCTATACAGCAACTTGCAAGCCGATCTAATTAGGGAATTGGCTTTCGCTTTTCGGTATGCGCCGAGCAAGGTTTTCCTTTCCGATGATGAGTTTTTCAATTTTGACTCGAGTGCGATCGACGTTGTTTAGGACAACTGTCGCCCTGCGGCCGGAATCCGGGTGCGATCGCGCGAAGCTGGGTATCATCTTGGTCCATCCGGCTTGTTGATCTTGACGTGCGTCCCATCGCATGAGCAAGCGTGCTAATTCGCGAGCGTCATATCCTGCGGCCAACATCCAGCGGACTGCGTCTGCGTCCGCCTGCGTTTCGAACTCGGGGCGAAAGGGCTTTGCCATTGTCGCAATCCACTGCATGCTCGAACGCAAGTCAGTCATGGTGTTCGCACGTTTAGATTGTTTCAGCGGCAGTAGTTGATGACCTCGATCCAAATGTGAAAGTTCATGGCAGATCACTCCAACCAGCTCTGCTTCGGATTGCACACTGTTCATGAGTCCAGTTGTGAATAGTAAATGGCCGCCAGGTATCGAGTAAGCATCAATGCTTTCGGTGGTGACCAAGGCGACGTCAATGCTTGGGTACCGTTTCGCATTGGTCATGTTTGGCCGCACGTCGTTAACCAGTTTGGATAGGTACTTTACTTCGTTGCCATCGCGGGAAAGAGATTGATTTCGCGACCGAACCATCGCTTCATAGTTATTGAGAACTTGAGTACCAAAATCGGCCTCTTCACGCTTGGTGACTGGAACTTTTTCGAGTTCGGCCATTTGAGCAGGTGACAGTTCACTAAACATTCCAGGCATGAATTGCTCGGACTGTTGTCCGAATTTTTCGAACATCTCACGCAATGCATCCGCGGGATCCTGTGCAACCGCAACCGCCATCCCCATCCCTGTTTGCCAAAAGGAAAAACTTACTAGAGCCCAAATGAATGCAGTCCGGTTTCGGCCGGTGAAGTTTCGATGCAAAACAGTTATGGTACTCATAAAAGTTGGTCGGCCGTTAGGCGTAGTTAGGAAAGAATAGAAGCAAGTTGAATGCTAAAAGTTTTAAAGCAGAATCGCTAGCTCATCCGCTTGGGGCATGCCCACTACAATTCTAGAGACTGAGAGAATCCTGTGTAATTCTTGCAATTTCCAGAAACAGTAGTTCCAGTTTCTCGTAGTATTCATCTTCAGGCAAATCTTTTTTCCGAGCGCGAAGCGTTTCGATATTGTCCGCAAGCAAATCGGACTGCATCCGCTGTTCGTTGGTCCTTAGGTCCGGTTTTCCGAAACTAGAAACAAGAATCCGGCTAGCCAAGGATCCGTCCAGCTTCAGTCCATTTGCCGGTGCCTTTACCGGTCGTGCTCCGCGGTAAAACGCTGCTGGCGTTCCCCGACCGTCGCCGTTGTCATCCAACAATGCTTGTTCCGACGCTAGTCGGCCCTCATTTTCATAGAATTGAGCAACTCGATTGGATGCAGCAAGAAAAGCCTCCAGGATCGAAACGCAATCGTCGTGATCCAGATCCGTCGATGGGTCAGTAATCGTCTGCGAAAAAAACTCTCCAAATCTTGCATAGTTCTGTTCTGCACCACTTTTCGTCGCGGTTATGACGACGCGGTTTGGTCCTGAAAGGGCATTGATGAATGGGCCGCTGCTCGAGGCGCAATTCACTATCAACCATTTGGCTTTCACTGGCGCAATCGATTTTGCAATGGTTTCCGCCGAAATATCGGGCCCCTGCAAATTGAAATTAGTGGAGATTCGATCGTGGGTGCCGTGTCCAATTAGTACCATCCACCGCTCCGGAAGAAAATTCTCGTCCTTGGACTCTAAACTCGGAGTGGAAATCCAATCCAGGATCTGCTGTCGATGTTCCTTTTCCTCGTTCTTGGCTGCGCCGGTGCCATCGATCAGCCTAAAATCGTCGGACGGAAACGCGGAACGCCATCGTTCCGCAGATTCGCGAAACACCTTTCCGAATTCTTCTTCCCCTGCTGCGCCAACTACGACGAGAATCGATCTACGAAATGGTTGTTGCGGCTCTTGCAGACTCGCTTGTGGGATTCCGAATACTTGTCTCGTTTCAATGGCCACAATTGAAATGAAAAGACTCAAAAACAACAACTTATGCCATGCCATAGCGACGTCGCAGCCCCCATTCGAAACAAATACACGCGAGCGCTGATATCAGCACCCAACTTTGGTGCCACAACGGATAGATCTTGGTCTCGGTGACTGGAACGCGTGTCGAAGGAACATTCGAAACGAAAGATTCTAGGTCATTCCAGTCTACTATTGAGCCGCCGGTCTCGTCGGCAATGTTCTGCAAACCTACAAGATTCTCTCCCAACGACTGAAACTCGTACGCGGAGGGTTGATACACCCAACCGAGTTGAGCAGTTCCTAGTTTGCTGCCGTCGGGAGAACTGACTTCTGCTGTCGCTGAATAAACACCTTCTTCTTCAACTACAAAAATGCTGTCGTATTGACCTGCGGCTTTAGGCGACGCCTCGGCATTGGCCACGATTGTTTTTCCCTCGGGCGACGTAACTGAAATCTTGACAATTGCATTATCGACCGACTTAAAATCCAAACCCTTGACATGAACCAGAATGTTGGCGACCCTGCTGCTCCCTCGCGTTTCGCCCATCTGCATTTGAATCGACTTTGGAACATCCGCGATCATCCAACGGATCATTTGTCGCCATGCCTGAAAAAGGGGCGACGCACTCGCCCCCTCATGATGCAACGCCCATCGCCACATGTCTCCAATCATAAACGTCGCGGTTCTTCCTTTGCCAAATCGCTGAGAAATGAACACGGGGACTTGCTCTTTTCCATCGATCATGGCCTCAGCCAGGACCGATGCCCCAGGCTTCACTTTGTTCATTCGATTTAGAACTTCGAAGGACGGCATGCGTTCCAGTCTTTCGCGTTCTGCAAGCTCATTGTCCGCTAGCCTCAAGAACGGCTGCAACCATCCTTCACGACTCAACTGATAGCGAACCATTGCATGAGGCTCACCATCGAAAGAGCTATCCGCTGAAGTCGTCGAGTTGTCGTCACAATAAATCGGAAGTAGCTGGCTCAAAACCGAGTCCGAAAATCCTCTGCCACGCATCGATTCCTGGCCACCTAAAACCAAAAGGCCTCCACCCCGAATGGCAACAAACTGTCTTAACATCGATTGCTGATCTTGGGTCAGAAACTCATGCTCTAGATCATCGATGATAATCGCGCTGTACTCAAATAGTTCCTCCACGTCCTTCGGAAACCCTTTCTGCAATTGGCCCGCCTCCGTCAGTCCGATCCTAGCAAAGACCGGTTCATCGAACTTGGCCTTTTCTTCGTCTAAAATGTCCTCAAAACCGGAAAACAGTGGATTTGCATTATCCACCTTGGAATCGCGAAAACTGAATTTCGGTTCCTTGCGAGCAATTCGAATAAGCGACGTCAGACGAATCTCAACATCCTCGTCTAACGCACGTTTAAGGAACTTGAACTCCCAATTAGGGCGGCCTGCCAGATAGAGTATTCGATAAGGGCCGCGACCCCGATCGACAACTTGAAAACGTCGGTTGTTTCCCAACGTTACCTCGGCATTCTTGTCGCTGGTTTCAGATTCAATTAACGCAGTAGTCGCACCTTCGCGGCGCACGACCACTTGGAAACCCTGGACTCCGGACTTCTCGGGTCTAAATCGAAACTCCACAGGAACAGGTTCCCCGTCCGATTTTAGTTTGATGGATTGCGATTGCAGCCGTTTATTCGTTCCATCAAGCAAATCGACAGTAACAGCTTCACCCTGAAACCCCTTGTGTGTTACGCTCGCTTGAACAGTGACGGGAGATGTTTCAAAATCGGATTGACGGGTTGTCGTCGATAGAATACACACATCGCGCTGATTTATCGACGTGCCGATCCGTACCGGATAAACCGGAAATCCAAGACTGGACAGGCTTTCCTCCGGCTTGCGGTCGGTTGCGTTACCGTCCGAAAAAAGAAGGACACCGGCCAACGGCTGTCCCTGATATCGATCACCGAGCGATTTTAGAGACTGAAAGAGGGCGGATTCATTTCCAACCGGGTTCCGTCCAACAAAGGTATCAACAGGTTCCAAGGCCGCGTCGAATACGTAACGACGCAATCGGAAATCATCCGCTAGTTTCCTCTGCCAAGCTGCTTCATCTCTCAAGCTAGACTCAAGTTCCAATCGACCGCTCTTCGTCGCCTCTTGCATCAGTATTCCCATGCTTTGGCTGTTGTCTATCAAAACAGCAAAAACGTTCGCTTGCGACTTTGGACGTTGTAACGAACCCATTGGCTCAAGCAAACAAAAAAGCAATAGCGCGATACCCGCCAATCGCAGCCCGACGGCCAAAGCCCGCCACTTGAGCGGCATGGAGCTCCTACGGTAAGACCAAAGCGTAAAGACCGATAATAAAACTGCTACCGTCACGACCGTATAGAACCACTCGGGTCTTCCTAAAACGATTTCCTGAAAGCCTAAGAAGTCGGAAGGATTCGAGTTTTGCGATCCTGTTTTCATCGCTTCTTGGCGCCCCCAAGGTTTTCGTAGTAACGATCCTGTTGCTGTTGATACTTGCTAGGGACAGGGTCGTGGTCTACCGGTACGATAGCGCTGCGTTCAGAGGATTTACGCAGCAACTCTTCCTGTACTTTTTCTCGCAACTGTCCAATCGGCTCCGCAATAAGTTTCCGTACCAAGTCCCATTGAGGCTCTTTGGAGTGCCTCTTGTAGTCAACTCGCATTTCGCGAGCAGCCTCACGAATCCTGACGACCTCACCTTTCATTTGAGGATCATTCACTAATTCCTCGACATCGCGCAAGGAATCAACCCAAGTGGAATAGTTGTCACCTGTCAGAGGTCCATATTCATTACCGCCCGGTGCCATTCGCTGTAAAGCTCCTCCATTTCTATTTCGATTGCCAGCCGCCTGCTCTCCTTGCGACGGATTGCGAGAGCCTTCGCCATTTTGTTGTTGTCCCGATTGCTGCCTCTGTCCCGGTTGTTGACCTTGTCCCGGCTGCTGACCTTGTCCCGGTTGCTGACCTTGTCCCGGTTGTTGACCTTGTCCCGGCTGCTGACCTTGTCCCGGCTGCTGACCTTGGCCCGGCTGCTGACCTTGGCCCGGTTGCTGGCTTTGCTGCCCCGGTTCGGTTGGATCCTTCTTGTCGTTGGTACCCGCATCGCCGCTCTGCGCATTCTGATCAGAAGGATCGGATACGGATGCGTTGCCCTTTGGATCGCGAGCGTTGAGCTCGGAATTCAGTTGTCGTTGCGCTCGTTCCAATTCTTTAAGGGCTCTTCTAAGCGATTGCTCCTCGCTTCCTAGTACGTCCTCAGAAGCTTTTTCAATATTCTCTTTGAGCACACGAATTCCATCGTTCAGTTCATTCGCAGCACGCCGAGCTGGTTCTTCGAGACCACGTTCGACGAGAGCGGGGATCTGGTCCATGCGTTGTTCCAGCCCTTTCTGTTTGCTTTCGCGATACGTTTCGTAGAGTTTTTCAGCCAATAGCGGTTCGCTTGACTCCGCTTCGGAAACCGTTTCCTGCATTTTTTCTAAAAGGTCTTTAAGATCTTTCTTCTGGACTTGCCAGTCCTTTCGCGTAATCGGTTCCTGTTCCGCATCCCCTTCGGGACGGAGTGGAGACGCGGAATCAGCAACAGGTTCGCCTGCCCTGTTTTCACCCGCTTTTGGATCTGAGTCGCTGTTCGCAGGCGATATCTTTTGATCGAGTTTTTTTTGCTGTTCCTCCAACCGTTTCGCATCTTTAACCAAGTCTCGCATGGTCTGTTCAAGTTGGTTTGAAGAAGTCTGACGCAATTGTTCTTTGGTCTCGTCCATCTGGCGTTGGGCACGCGTACCAGACGAAAGTGCAGGTGCCGTCTCCCCTTTCGACAAAGACTCCGATGATTTTTGCATATCGCTTCGAGCTTGTTCCACTTGTTCGCGAGCTTCCTGCATAGCCTGGCGATTCTCAGGTTGGTTCATCCGTTCAAGTACTTCGTCAGAATCGCGAAGTAGTTCCTCTTGGTTTTCCCGCAGACGCTTCAACTGTTCCTCAAGCTCTTGTTTAGTCTCCTCTGTCTTGGCCTCTTGCAAGGCGGTTTCAAGGTTCTTTATCTGTTCATTGAGGTCATCTTGTCGTTTGGCGAGTTCGGCTAATCGATTCATGACTTGCCGCGTCTCTCGTTCGGCTGAAGGTTCCGCCGCGTCTGCTTTTTGTTCTGTTTCGTAGCGATTTTCATCGTCCTTCAGTTTCAGTTGGTCGATCTGTTGCAGTCGATTCTTCTGAGCGCCACTTTTGGCTGACTTTTGCTGTTGCTGTTGCGATTGAACGATTTGGTGCTCGCGGGCCCGAAGCTTCAAGAGTCCCTCATAGGCTTCACGCTCTTTACGAAGGGCACCGCGAAGCGTCATCAAATCAGAATCAATGGAAGCCGTTCCGACCAGGTCTTTCGCAGCCGACATCGCCACTCGAACTTGCTCTAGAAACTTTTCCGATTGCGGGTCCTCAATTTTCTCAGCCAGTTTGTCGGTCATATCAAAGGCCTCTTGCTGCGACTCCATTAACAGTTGCGTGTCTTCGGCAAACGACTTGCTAATCGCCTTCGGCTTTTCGCGGCGAATCACGTTCCAAGTGCCGGAGATGACTTGCTTTTGCAGTTCGGCCAACTCCTCTGCCGTCTTCTCATTTTCGCCTTGCTGCTGTTTCTGTTGTTCTTGTTGCTGCTTCTGCTGTTCCTTGGACATACTCTCGCCTTCTCGGAAAATCTCTTCGAAGGGGCGTACCTCTGCGAAAAACATGTCGCCATCGACGCGTCGAACCAATCCATCACGGTCGATGTCCTCCGCCCAAAAATAGTAGCTGAGCAGCTGATCTGGCTTAGCTTGCAACGACTCCATATCGATCAAGTGCGACAGTTCAACTTTTCCTTTCTTGGCCTCATCGAAAGGAATGGTCACTTCCGTTGGCTCTGCGTCCCCCAACATGTACGTCAACCCCGAGCGCTGTACTCCAAAGTCGTCCTTGGCAGTCGCCTGAATTTGCAATTCTTGAAGCGGAGACACGCTTTCATCTTGCGCCCTGACCAATTTTGTTTCGGGCGGCTGATTTGGAATAATTTTGGCCGACAACTCTTCTTCGAATTTGGTGGCACGTTGCTCTTTATCGATCAGCCGGACTTTCCAACGTTGCGACTCAGTCATGACGAAGCTCGCTACATACAATAGCGGATCCTCTTTGCTAGCGACTAGAGGCGTTGTGTTGCCCGCTTGGTCGACAAGCTCCGCGACGGAAACCGGTTTGTTCACTTGGCATTTCCAAGTGAGAGTAGCTCCATCTACCACCGAAACGCGACGTGTGTCAGCGATCTCTTTAGGTGCAAGTTTTGCATAATCGGGGGATTCAATTTTTGCATCGCTCTGAGTTAACGCTGGATAATCGAAAACCTTGAGCTTGAAACTTGAACTCACCCCAGTCATGTAATCGATGCGGTAAGTTTGGTCAATTTGGAGGTTTCGCAAGTAACCGCCAAACAATGGATCCTTGAGACTGCGTTGCATTGGATGCCGAGCCCTTTCTCCTGTCTTGCACTCGGTATCAATCCAAGCTTCATGGGGAACGTCGTTTGCAAAGCGCACGCTCACCACGACATCGCTTCCTCTCTCTATTTCGGCGTCGCCCGGCTCCACTTTGATCTTGTCGGAATTAGCCGCAAGTTGTCCTTTATCCAGAAGAGAAGTTCTTGAGTTCGCCTCATTGGAGTAAACCATGAACCCTGTAACTGCTGCGATGATCATCGCAACAAACTGACTTGTCCAAGCTCTCCACATGCTGCGGCTAGTTATGGTTTGGCCCCAATCATTCGATCGTGAATGACTGATCGTTTCGTCGATTAACGATTGGCTGAGGTAACTTGAGGTACTAGCCGGCGTTGGCTGGACCACAGTTACCAAGCGTTGCTTGAGCGAAGGGAATTTCTCCTCGATCTTGTTTGCAATCCAGCGGGGGTCTCGATAAGCCAACTGAAGGCCCAGCCACATACAGCTAACGGCTCCGAACGCACCGAGAAAAGACGCGACACTGAACTTGGGTAACAAACCGAGCTGCGAAAGCACCAACGCACCAACCGCTAAGACCAGCCAACCGACCGCCAATAGTTTTGCGAAACGAAACTTGCGGAATCGCCCTCCAACGTTTGAAACCAAATAAGCAATTTGCGGATCCATGCTCAACCTGCCTTGCGTATGCACAATAATGATTCCAAGCCAACTACCCCGATTACGCCTACGATCACCCAACGCCACCAACCTTGTTGCGATTCGAGTTCAACGGCCCGCAGTTGGCGCCGTGAAGCGTCGTCCTTTTTGACTGGTCTGCTATCCGTCATCACCACGCCCAGTTTTTCTAGGCGTTCCAAACCGCTGACCGAAGTATTGCTCTCCGATTCCTTCAAATTCACCGCCAATTGGGATTCTAAACCAGTTGCTGTCACCCGACGATAGATACCCGGCTCGGAAAGAAAAATTAGTTTTGCCGCTTTTCCCTCGACAACTTCCCCTTTGACCTCGACGCCAGCTGGGGAATCGATTCGATGATCGCTTGGGATTTCCAATGACATGCCGACTCGATACGAAAACGGATCGTCAACGACCGGAGTTACCAATCGATACAAACCCGAAATGAGAGGCACGAATTTGGTTGACAATGCGAGTTGACTTTCGTTGGGTTGCCAGCCTGCCGTAAGTATCCAAATTTTGCCTTTCCCCTGCTCCTTGCAAATCAAAGCTGGGGAACCGTCATCGAATTTCGCCAAAACTCGCCAGTCGTCCAGCCGATCAAAGACAAGCCGTCTATGCCTCCAGAAACGTATTTTCGAAAAATCATTGAACTTCGAATCGGAAAGATCAGCAAACAAGGGGTGTCTAAAATCGACGGACTCGAGCATGGCGTATTGTCGAACCTTGGCTTCGGAGATTTTGCAATCGCTTGTCCCTGTCAGCCTTTGGAGTCCAATTGAGTAGTCGAAAAATTTGCTGTTCCCGTTACTGGCTTTGGCTAAAGCCGCATCCCAAACCCACAGAAGATGCCCACCCTGTTCAATATACGATGATATTCCATCCGAAGCGTCTAAATCGTGCGAAGCAATAATCAAAGGGGTGCTTTCCACCGAAGGCAATGGATCCGTCGATGTTGGCCCCCTCGACATAAAAGTAACCGTTCTTCCCGCATCGCTCATGGGCAACTGTCGAAGAAAGAAACCAAGCGATTCATCCGGAGTTCTGGATAAGTCCTCAATACACAACAAATTCGACTGAATTGGTTCTCTATGGCTCATGAAGAACCGATTGTCGAATTCAGATCCATCTCCGTCGAGCTGAAGTGCAATTGCACCCTTTGGTGGCACTGGCATTCGGACGGTCAGCGAGCTACCCGAGGGTACTTGGCACGATACCTTGGAATTCTCAATCGGTTGAAACTGAGCGTCGAGCCACTGCAGCCGCAAGGCTTCAACGTTGGAGGCGGTCGAATTTGAGACACGCACTCGAAGTTTTTCTGCGTCTGCTGGTTTTTTTGCTTCCTCTGGCTGGGCGGCCAAACGGGACTTGCCAACCTGAGCCACGGTGGCAACCGTCTCCTCAGAATCCAGTAGGCATGCTCTCGCATTTCCTTTTGATTTCGACTCTACCCGCTCAATGCGAACCTTGCAGGTGGCGGGCCATGAGTATTCCGCCAACCGTTCCACTTCAGCGCCGGACTGGAAATCGGTAACGACGACAATTTCACTTGTAGTCGCATTCGAATCCGACGAAGTATCCCAATCCGTTTGGTGTAGATCTGCCGCCGTCAGCAGCGCCAAACCCAAATCGGTATGCAACCAAGTGGGGGCAACGTTTTGCAACGCTGCCAAGGCTTGCATCTGGCGTTGAGACGCCGGAGTTTGAATTGCGCTGTCCATCGCTATCAAAGGACGCAACGAACTATCGAATTGATAGACTGAGATCGCATCTGTTGGCCCTGATTGTCGAATGATCTGCTCGGCGCGTTGAACGGCGGCTGTCCAAAGGCCGTCGCGGCGCATGCTTGCGCTGGTGTCGATCAACAGCATTCGCTGCGACCCGATTCGATCCGCATCCTTTTCCGCCGGAGTGTTCCAATAGGGACGTGTAAAAGCCAACGCAAGCAAAGCGATCGCAGTGGCCCGCAACAACAATAGCAGCCACTGATCGATACTGCTCTGTCGTGTTAGTCGCGGTGGTGTCGGATCCAAAAACATGAGCGAACTCATCAGTTTCCGCTCTTTTGGCCGCCGCCTTATCAAATGAAACAGGATAGGCAATGCGATGGCCAATCCAGCCAACGCGTAAAGGGGAGCTAGAAAACTCACCGATGTCCTCCATGCGTGATACCACCGTGAATGATGGATCTAGTTTTTGGGCTGCCGACATTCGAGCGCTGTTGCCGACTGAGAAAATCAAACAGGGCGTGCTCGACCGATTCGTTTGTCTGCAACGACGTCCAGCCAATTCCGAGTTGGCCAGCAAGCTCGATGAGCGATGCTTCATGCTTCTTAAACTTGATTTGGTAAGACGCTTTGGCCAAATTCGGATCGACATAAATCTCCTTGCCTGTCTCCAAGTCTTCAAGCATACTGGCCTTGGCTAAATCCAACGTGACCTCCGAGGGGTCCAGAACCCGCAACAATACCACTTCATGATGGCGAGCCCGAAGCATGGCTAACGGTATCCGCAGCGATTCCGTAGGTACCAAAAAGTCGGAAATGATGATGATCAAACTGCGTTGTCGCACAATGTCGGCTAAATGCGAAAGCGGTTTTTGCAAATCGGTCGAAGCACCCGATGAGGGTTTTTCCAACAATGACAGGATCCTTTTGAGCTGGCCAGTTCGAAACCGGGCCGTCAACACATCGGAAATATCCTCGTCAAACGTCAGAAGCCCAGTCGCATCTCGCTGCAGAGTCAAATAGTAAGCAAGCGTTGCGGCAACGGTTCTGGCGTAATCGTATTTCGTGTAGTCAAGCGAACCGAAATCCATCGACTTGCTCTTGTCCATGACTAAGTAACAGCGACGATTGGTTTCATCCTCGAATTTCTTGATGTAGTACCGATCGCTTCGAGCGAACAGCTTCCAATCTATGGTTCGCGGATCGTCGCCAAGACTATAAGGTCGGTACTCGCTAAACTCGACAGAAAATCCATGCAGTGGACTTCGGTGAAGACCGTTATGAAACCCGTCTACGACCGACTTGGCACGCAGTTGCAGATTCTTGATTCGCATCAAAGCGGACATATCGATCCATCGGTCCATCGCTGAGGATACGTTTTGCGAAGCGGTAGTCCCTTGCGTTGAAACGCTGGATGCCTGGTTGGCCATTTCTATTTGACCTCAATCATTAGACGATCGACACAATCCTCGACCGAAACACCCGCTGCCTCGGCCTTGTAGCCCAGAAGCAATCGATGCCGCATGACCGGATGCACCAGGGCTCGAATATCTTCCATCGCAACGTGGGATTGACCATTGAGTAACGCGCGGGCTTTGGCGCCGAGAACGAGCATTTGAGCGGCTCGCAACCCAGCCCCCCAATTGATCCATTGATTGACGAAACTGGGGGCTTCGGGGCGTCCAGGCCGCGTTGCGGCAACCAATCGAACTGCATACTCCGCTACCTCTTCGGCAATAGGCATACGCCGCACCATGGCATGGAATTTCAAAACATCCTCGCCCGTAAACAGGGGCTCTATCGTTTCTGGCGTCTTACTGGTCGTATCCAATACCACTTTCACTTCATCCTTGAATGGCAAGTAATCGATCATGACATTGAACATGAAACGATCCAACTGAGCCTCGGGCAGCGGATAGGTACCCTCCATTTCGATCGGATTCTGGGTCGCCAATACGAAGAAGGGTTCGGGCAACGTGAATCTTTTGCCAGCCGAAGTGACCTGGTGCTCTTGCATGGCTTCCAGCAAGGCCGCTTGTGTCTTAGGCGGTGTTCGATTGATTTCGTCCGCCAAAATCACGTTTGCAAAAACCGGCCCTTTGACGAATTGCAAGACACGCCGTCCGTCGACTTCGTCCAGTATCTCAGTTCCCGTAATGTCTGCTGGCATGAGATCGGGCGTGAACTGAATACGGCGAAATTCCAAGTGGAACACCTGCGCAACGCTGCGAACCAGCAAGGTTTTGGCCAAGCCTGGCGCTCCGGTGATCAGACAGTGCGAACCGGAGAAGAGGCAAATTAGAAGTTG
>JANMHA010000291.1:0-3836 GCA_031374925.1 Pirellula sp.
ATGGTTCTGTAAGTCTGAAAAACCATCGAGCGTCATTCCACTTGGCAGTTGGGCCGTCGCATTAACCGATTCCGTTCGCCAAAGCCCGACGGCATCGAAGTTCTCCATCGCAAATCCCCATGGATCAAGGCTTCGATGACATGCATTGCACGATTTTGTATCGCGATGAATATCTAACTGCTCGCGAATCGATAGCTTAGCAAAATTGGGGTCGATACGTTCAAGGCTTGGGACATCTGAGGGAGGGCTCCCCGGCGGATCATTGTGCAGTCGATCTCGGACCCAGACGGCGCGTCGAATGGGATGCGATTGGCTGCCGGTTGAGTTTGCCAACAAAACACTTGCCTGCGAGAGCAAGCTGCCACGATGTTGCTGTGGTTCCAGCAGGACCCGTCGAAACTCGCGACCTAGGACACCGGCGATTCCGTAATGTCGAGCAAGAGGTTCGTTCAACATCGCAAAATCAGATTTCAGCAACTGCATCGCGCTCAAATTTTGATCGAGAAGTTCTTGGAAGTACTTTTGAGTTTCTACCCGCATGTCACGTTTTAGCTGCGAGTCAAACTTCGGATAGACCTCTGGGTTGATGGCAACACGTTCCATTCGATCCAGGCAAAGCCATTGGTCAACAAACTGAGACACCATGCGCGTCGCTCGATGGTCAACAAGCATACGATCGACCTGGCGCGTAAGTTCCTCCGCATCGTGCAGCAGGTGACTGTCGGCGGCGGTCCGCAACGCTTCATCGGGGCTGGTACTCCACAAAAAGCAAGATAATCGAGATGCCAATTCCCAATCATCAAGAGTTCGTGGGCTATTCGCCGGTTGTGCATCGTTGTCAGTAGCCTTGTTTAGATAAAGAAAGTCAGGGTGGATCAAGACCATGGCCAGCGTTTCACGCATGGCGGATTCCAAGTCTGGATACCGACCCCGATTCTCTTTGTAGAAATCGACAAATAGATTGAGCTCTGTCGGCTTGATCGGCCTGCGGAAGGCTCGAGGCACGAATTCGGCGAGGACTTTCTCTGCGTAAGCCGACGGATCGCTTTCGCGAAGCGGAGCATCGAACAGGATCGCTCGATGCGCTTGTGGCGGCCAGGCGTCATCGATCGGTGAGCGAAACTCCATCGACTCGATCAATATTTTGGGCAGGTGCGGTTCATTTGGAAAAATCCATGGTTCGCCTGGCTGTTTATTCTTAATCGGTTCGGGCTTCGGCGATAGATCGTTATGCACGTTTCGCAACTTTATCTGAAGTCCAGGATATTTTCCTTGACCTCGCACCGGCAATGGGAAGTTTTCGATCCTGCCGTGGAACTCCAGCTCCTGGGACGCTTCTTGCTTGATCTCGACTTCGGCCAAGGTGCGGAACAGGACCTGAGTATCTGGTCTGTAACCGACATCGATTTGCAGGATCGGTGGTCCAACGTGTGCTGGAAGCTCTGCGGAGAGTTTGACTCGAATGGCAAAGGTTCCCTGATCCGGATAGTCATTTTCGATCTTTGCAAAGAACGCACTGTTACGCCCGAGGCGATTGGTAAGTTCTGTCTTTCGCTCCTTGCGATCACGTTGGCTTTCCGTAAACGTCTGGTGATACTTTTTCGGAGCTGGACCGCTGACGATGGTCCTGTCCAGCGCCGCCCGCGCCGTGGCCAAATATGATTGCAGATGCTCCGACGAGATCAAAAGCGCGCTTGGCTCATTCACAAAGCCATCGTCGGATCGAGAATCGGCTGGCAGCTCGCCGGTGAAATCCATGTCGATACCGAGCAAGTCTCGCATCGTGTTCGAGTATTCGATATTGTTGAGTCTTCGTAGCTTCATGCGTTCGATCGGCTTATGAGTTCGCACGACTGACGTGATGGCATTGCTGATCCACCGAGTCAACGTCGCTCGCTCCGGTTTCGCAATCGGCTTCGCATCCTGAGGTGGCATCTGGCCATTGATCAGCACTCGTTCCAGTTGCAGCCAACTCGCTAACTCATCGGCTTCCAATGCAGGTTTTGCGGTGGAGTCGCTGACGAGCCGTTCGATCGAGAATTTACCCTCGGGAGCATCGTTGCCATGACACTCTATACAGTGATGATGCAAAACCGAAAGGATTTCTTGCGGCGGTTGAATGACTTGCTGCGATGGCGACTGAGCGACGATATTGTTTTCGACTAGACACAATATCAATACGACAAAGCTTGCTGCGGTTTTAATCGAACCACTTTGGCTAATCTGCTTGGGCTGATCGCCGTTCATGACACAGTGTCTCCGTTCCTTCTTTTCTCGCGAGGCGATCGGACTCATTCTTTTCATTTGCTTGAGTGACCGTACACCGGTGGTTGCCAGTCTTTGGGTAGCTTGGCTTGAGGTTTTACACCCAACGACCCCGCCGGAATCTTCGCATCGGATGCCTCGATTAGCGAGAGGCCGTCGGGCAAGTGCTTTAACATAAAGTCCTTGTACTGAATTTTCATGGCGGGACCGACGTGCACCTGGACGGCCAAGACACCTTCCAACGCACGACCTTTCTCGTCTAAGTCGATAAGATCTGCGGTTTGATGGCCATCGATCCAGTGTTGATAGTGATTGCCTTCGGCAAGCACTCGGTAGTCGTGCCATTCATCGGCGGCAAATTCTTTAACAGGAAACTTGCCGATGATCCAGGACTGACCTTCGACGTCGATAATCACCTTTTCTCCCGCATGGGCCAGGATGCGGCGTCCCTTTTCTTCGTAGAGCATTCCGTTGTAATCTGGGTTATTTGAAACCACATCGCATTGATAACCAGTAACGACATCGAACCCGAGATCGGGCCGCATAGTACCGCGGTATTGTAAGCCACTGTTGCCGCCGGCGCTGACCTTGACTTTGACTCGCAATTCAAAATTGCGAACCCTCGCCCCTGTCCACGTAATAAAGCGGTTCATCTTCAACGAACCGTCTGTAACACCAGTAAAAGCTCCCTCTTCGACCGACCAGAACTGGGAATCACCCGACCAACCGTTGAGGTTCCTGCCGTTGAAGATCGAGATAAACTCATCTGGATCAGGCTCCTTGGCGAATGCTGCCGAAGCTAAAAGAATGAACAGGAATGGGATTGTAGCATGCGAACTTTTCATGTCCGGTCTTTCATGGTGGAACTTAGTTTGAGCGATCTTATTTAGCCTTGGATCTTTGGTGCATGCTTGCGAGACTACGACGTGGATTCAGGATAGCTATCGCTTAAGGTCAAAATCAAATGGTTTATCTTGCTTCGGATCAAAATCGATCTGAATGCTGGAATTGCGATTGAATTTGGCTGGCAATTCTTCAACAACCTCATCCTTCATATCACCCGCACCCGCGTCTGGATCGGAAATTTTGCGACCTGTTGATTTCTCGCAGGAGAGCTCAACGCGATACTTTCCAGCCGTCATTCCATTTGCAACTTTAATATCGTACGTTCCGTCTTTGACAGTTCCATCCGTCCCTACGCCGCCAGCGAGCGCGAAAAATCGAATCTTGCCCGATGGGAGGGATTTGTTATCAATCGCGACCTTTCCGTGCACGCGCCCGCGAAGCTCCGACGAATCCGTGCACCCCGCGATGACAGTAGCGAATAATACCAGCAACATCAACTTGGCTGGTTTTTGTCGACTCATTGCAAGACTCCAGTAACAACGGCACCGTCGCTCATCCCGCTCATGGATGCCCATGCAGTGAGATCGATGGAGTTGCTTATGAACTGTACGCTGCCGTCGCACAAAACCACATTGACGCCGCCTGTATGACGACTCCGACTACCTATGTAATGGTTGACGCTGTTTGCGGCAACTGCGTCCCTGATGCAAGGCCAATTCTTTTGA
>JANMHA010000297.1:0-26110 GCA_031374925.1 Pirellula sp.
CCTCGCTTTAGCAATTTCAAAGCACCCGAGTCTGGACGCTACAAGCTTCGCTTCAAAGGCTACACTTTCTGGGCGGCTGGCGAAGAGAAGAAATGGTGGCGGCCCGATCGGGAGAAGATTTCACGAGGACGGCGATCCGAACCTGTTGCCATCTATGCTGTTTCAACTCCGCGTCAGCTACGAAAACTGGGTGAGTTTGATTTCCAAATTGAACCGACCGTGCAAGAGATGGATGTCTACCTGTTGTCAGGCGAGTCGATCCAACCGGATGCAGTTCGCTTGTTTCGCTCACGCCCATCCAATTGGCATAATCCATTGGCGGAAAAGGACGGGATGCCTGGAGTTGCATTTGGCTACCTAGAAGTTGAGGGGCCCATCGTGGATCGCTGGCCAACTCAAGGACATCAATTGCTCTTCGATAATTGGATGCCTCCACAAAACGACAACAAAGCCAGTATCGAACCCAGCAACGTAACGACTGAGGCACAACGACTACTGACGATTTTTTTGAAAGCGGCTTATCATCGCAACGTCGAAGCTTCTGAAGTAAGTCGCTTTCTCGGTGTCGTAAATGCAGCCATCGAAGCGAAGTTACCATTCCAAGAGGCCCTCCTTGCGGGCTACACGGCCATCCTATGTTCACCCGAATTTCTCTGCCTGGAGGAACGCGTAGGTCCGCTCGACGATTTTGCAATCGCAGTTAGGCTGAGTCTGTTTCTATGGAACAGTTTGCCTGACATCGAACTTCGAAAGCTCGCCGCAGAAGGAAAACTCCACGTACTGACGGACTCTGACAAAACCCAACTCAAGCAACAAATCAACCGACTGTTAGACGACGAAAGATCAATGCAGTTTGTCGATGCATTCTTGGCGTACTGGCTCGACCTACGAAAAATCAATGACACGTCTCCTGACGAACAACTCTATCCCGACTATTATCTAGACGACTCGTTAGTCGGCGCGGCTCTAGCCGAAACGCAATTGACCTTTCGAGAGCTGGTTCGCGAGAATCTACCCGCTCGAAACATCGTTGATTCGGACTTTGCTTTTGTCAACGAGCGATTGGCCAAGCACTATCAATTTCCTGCAATTGAGGGGGTGGCGCTGCGGCGTGTGAATTTGCCGTTAGGTACTTCGCGCGGCGGGATATTGACACAAGCCAGCGTGTTGAAAGTCACAGCCAATGGTACAACTACTTCTCCCGTAGTCCGTGGCGTATGGGTCAACGAACGCATCCTCGGTTTGAAGAATCCTCCACCGCCAAAAAGTGTGCCAGCCATCGAACCCGATACCCGCGGCGCAACCACCATCCGTAAGCAACTTGAGTTGCATCGGGCAGATACGAGTTGCAATCGATGCCACGCGATTATTGACCCGGTTGGATTTGCTTTAGAGAATTTCGATGTGGCAGGGGGGTGGCGCGACCATTATCGAAGCGTTGGCGACGAGGGTGAGCCGATCGAAGGATTTGGAAAAAATGGGCAGCCCTTTGCATTTCGGCAGGGACCACCGGTCGATGCGTCGGGAAACCTCGCAAACGGCAAGAAGTTTGCTAGTATCTATGAGCTCAAGAAACTCTTAGTCCAAGACGAGCGGGCAATTGCAAAGAACTTGCTTCAACAACTAGTTGTCTACGCGACGGGAGCTCCGATGAGGTTCAGCGATCGCATCGAAGTCGAACGCATCCTGGATCGGCTGGCAAAAGACGACTATCGAGTGAAATCGATGATCACTGAAATTGTGACAAGTGATTTGTTCTTGTATAAGTGAAGTCAGACGAAATACCAATTTGTTTTTGAGACATGAGAATGTGCCATGGAAAAGCTGAGAAACATCCAACATCTCACCAATAGGTCACTACCGCGCCGGACATTGCTGCGCGGGATGGGTGTTGCGCTTTCGCTGCCGCTGTTGGATGCGATGCTGCCTGCGATTGCGACCGCCGCCAACAAAAGCCAGTTTGATGCGAATAATCCACCACGGCGAATGCTCGGGATTTGCAACAACCTCGGTCTATTGCCAGAGAAATTTTTCCCTCATGCTGCAGGCAGTCAATACGAACTTTCTCCGTATCTTCAATTGCTGGAGAAGCACAGGGAAGATTTCACTGTTTTCAGCGGCGTTTCGCATCCTGATGTCGATGGGGGGCATCCGGCGGACATCTGCTTCTTGACCGCAGCACCGCATCCCGGAAGCGGTGGATTTCGCAATACGATTTCGCTCGATCAGTTCATCGCTGAACGCGTAGGACATCTCACGCGCTTTCCCTCGTTGACCATGGGCGTCAACGTTCAAAAGGGGCAACGCAGTTTGTCTTGGACGGGTGCTGGTGTCCTAATCCCATGCGAAGAAAAACCCTCCAAAGTTTACGAACATTTGTTCCTTCAAGGTTCCAAGCGAGAAATCGAACTACAGCTTCAAAAACTTGAGGTCGGAAAGAGCATTATGGATGCCGTTGCTGGTCAAACGAAAGACTTGGTGCGAACTCTGGGGCCGAAAGACCGCGACCGCGTCGATCAATATTTGACCGCAGTTCGCGAGCTTGAAACGCGACTTGAGGCGGCGAAACAATGGGAGAATGTGCCCAAGCCAACGACCAATGCACCTGCTCCTTTAGATCCGAGTGATCCCAAAGAATACATGGAAAAAGTCCGACTCCTGTACGACATGGCACGCTTAGCATTAGAGACGGATTCGACACGCGCTATTACTTTGATGCTCGATAGCGTCAACTCTCCAACCATCGAGGTTCAAGGTACCGACATCACGGAAGGTTACCATAGCTTATCGCACCACGGGAAGAACGAAACCAAGATCAAGCAATTGGAGGCCATAGATCAGTGGCACATGCGACTTCTCGGCGAACTATTTGCAAACATGAAAAACGCAAAGGAAGGGAACGAAACGCTACTAGAGAGAACGATGATTCTGTACGGAAGCAACCTGGGCAACGCCAATACCCATGTGACAACGAATTTGCCAGTCCTATTCGCTGGCGGCGGGTTCAAGCATGGAACGCACTTGGCTTTTGATGCTAAGAATAATTACCCGTTGCCCAATCTGTTCGTGTCGATGCTTCAACGCATGGGAATCGAAGTCGACCGATTTGCAACATCGACCGGAAACATGCGTGGGTTAGAATTTGTCTAGAACCGTTCAAATCGATAATTTGCCCTTGCATCATCGGTTGCAAAGCTACGATACAATTATCGTTGCGTGGGGTCGAATCCAGGCAATAGTTCCGTTTCCGAATTTCTTCTGTTCGCTCTAGGTCCATCATGCAGCAAGTAAAAATTTTCAAAAGTGTCGACACCGAATTAGGGGATATGGAGAGCCAAATTAA
This sequence comes from Pirellula sp., assembly GCA_031374925.1. Taxonomy (GTDB): domain Bacteria; phylum Planctomycetota; class Planctomycetia; order Pirellulales; family Pirellulaceae; genus JBKCUI01. The sequence goes on from JANMHA010000297.1 coordinate 3,344, forward strand.
TAACTGGATTAAGGAGAGTAAAGCCAACATCCTCTCAATTCACGGTAACATATCTCCCCAAGCAGGGAAGCATGGTGTGCAGGGCTCGTTTAGCGCTGCCGATGTATTGGTTATTGTACTTTACCAAGCCTAATTAGAAGCCAAATTTGGGATGACCTCGATGACACGTGTTTTAGTGCTTGGTGCGCATCCGGACGATGCGGAGTTTTTCGCCGGTGGGTTGCTCGCTTCCCATCAAAGGGCCGGATCCACGCTTCGGCTGGTAAGTGTAACAAACGGCCAGTCTGGGCATCAATCGATCCCTTCGACTGAACTCGTTGTTCGCCGTCGAACGGAAGCGACACGAGCTGGAAAGGCGATCGGTGCCGACTATGTGACTTGGGATTTCCCGGATGGTTCGTTGCAAGCCACGCTTGAGTTACGGCTGGCGATCATTCGCGAGATCCGCACTTTTCGCCCAAACTTGGTTTTGACGCATAGGCCGTTCGACTACCATCCGGACCATCGGGCGGTCGGTCAAGCCGTCCAGGATGCATCCTACTTGGTTCTCGTTCCAAAAATCCTTCCAGAAGTCGGCGCCCCAAGGATTGAACCGGTAGTCGCGTACATGGTCGATTTGTTTACTCGCCCTTGCCCATTTCGGGCCGACGTGGTTTTGGATGTATCGGAGCATTGGAACACGGTAGTGACTATGCTTGACAGTCACGAGTCTCAGTTTTACGAATGGATGCCTTGGATTGACGGGGTCTTGGATTCTGTTCCCAGCGAGAAGGAAGCTAGACGAAAGTGGCTGGCAAATTGGTACCATGAAAAGACACAGGCTCGCGTTGCGCGCTTTTGGAATGCGGAATGGGGTACAGCGCCCAAGTTGATTGAGGCATATGAGATTTCAGAATACGCAGGTAAACCATCCAACGAAGCACTTCGATCGCTCTTCCCAGGCAAGAGATGGTAATGAGGCACGCCTAAGCGCTTAGTCCGTTTTGTCGCGTGGCCATTTCTTCTCGCAGCGCGCGTAGTCCGCGTTTGAGCAATCCCGCGACTGCCATTTCAGACTTGTCAATCCTCTCCGAAATCTCTTTGAGCGACATCCCTTCTAGGTACCGCATACGGATGGCCTCGCGTTGCGTTTCTGGTATTTGCTCCAGACAGGACGCGAGCACAACCGAGGCCTCGTCCCGCATCATGCGTTGGCTAGGCGATGAGGACTCGGAAGGCACCATGTCCTGCATCCCCAACGAACTACCACCTGACTCAGAGCTAACTCGAAGGGTAACTTCCTTGCGAGCCGAGCGTTTCTGGGCGGTCAAATGCTGTTGATGCGCCGTGGAAACGTTGTTTTTGAGAATATTTCGAAGCCATGCAAGCAGAGACTCGACGGAATCGCCGCGAAAACTATCGAAGTCGCGAGTGGCTTCCAGAAAAGTGATTTGAACCACATCTGCATAGTCCAGTCGACTCTGCAAGCGCTCGTCAAGAAGTCGCTGAGCAATAACGTTGAGATAGGGGCGAAATCGATTCAATAATTCCCCTTTGGCAGACTCGTCCCCTTGTTTGGCTAAAGCGAGTATTTTCTGGGAATCAAAGATCATGGTTAGGAGTCCGGATCGATTTCGCCGATATGCATCCATTTTTTAAGCAATGGCGACAGGGCAAGACAAACGACACCTGATCCGCATGCCAGCATAGCCAATAGTAAATACACGTCGCCATACGTGTGCACGGTTGCCGATGGAATTGGAACGATGAGCCCTTTTTTTACAGATGCAAATTGAGCAATGATTCCTGCGAGAAATTGGGCAAATGCGGTTGCAAGGAACCAGGATCCCATGACGGTACTAACCAGCCTGGCCGGCGACAGTTTCGTAACCATGGACAGGCCAATCGGCGACAGGCATAACTCGCCCGTGGTCAGCAATAAATACATCAGGATTAGCCAATAGGAAGCGACCATTCCATCGGCATCTGCGGTTTGTGCTCCAAAATAAAGCATTGCAAACCCCAATCCAACTTGGACTAAACTCAACGCAAATTTGACAGGTGTACTCGGTTCCATCCCGCGGGCTCCCAAGAAATCCCATAAGGCTGTCAGAACCAGCCCCAAAAGGATGATGAAAATACTGTTGACCGCTTGGAAAACCGACGCTGGAATTTCCGCTCCTCCCAATCCAATTTTGCCAACGTTTTCTTCCGTGAATTTCCATTCGAATTTCTTGTCTTCCTGGGTCGCTTTTTCCTGCTTCGCAAACTCACGCAAATAGGTCATCGCGGTCATGGTCATCTTGGGTTCATTCTGAAGAGCAAGGATTGTTGCCTGAAGTTTTTCGTCCGTCATGCGTTTCGTTTCTTCCTTCGCGTTCTCGACTTGGCGGAGGGCTTTTTCGATCTGCGCATTCATCTTTGGAGATCCGTTTTCATGGCCAAGGAATTCTTGACTAAAGTATTCGAGGCTGTCTAGCTCGCGTTCGGCCGTCAACCGAAGTTCAACAGTTTTTCCGACATCGGATGGGTTTACACTATGAGTCTCACTGACTCGATCGACATTTCGGTCGGTGAAATTATTGACGGAGCTTCCGGATTGTTCAAAGAAAGCCCAAAACCAAATTGAAAAGAAGGTCAAGATGAAAACGACAAACATGCGTTCGCGCGCGATCTTGTTCATAAGTACCGCTTCTCGAATCAGATACAACGTTGCTATCAATCCTGACAGCGTCAAAACAAGTCCGGCTGGTCGACTAGCTTCTTCCACGAATTGAGCGAATCCTTTGACAAGTTTGTTCTGGCTTTCCTGCATCGGTTGAATCCATGACTCCGGGATCAGGGTCAACTGTTCATCGAAACCTGGGACTACGGAGAATCCCGAAACGAGAAGAACGAAGATTGGAATTGCAAACCCGATACCGATCACCACTTTGATAAGGTTCTGGCCCCAGATTTCAGGGAAAGGGGCTCGTCCGATTTCTTTCGGAAGTCCACCTCGCATGAGCGCGGTTATGGCAACAATGGCAGAAATGATGAGAGCAAACACAACAAAATAAGTAAGGATCAACGAAAAAGTGTCACCAGCGTTGAATCGAATCATGGCCACAACACTGCTGGTGGCTGCAAGGGCGATGAGGACTTGCGTAAGCAGATTCGGTGCAACGAAAACGGCAAGACCGATCAGCATTCCAATGGTTGCAAGCCCGAACCCTTTATGCCATCCATAGGTTTCGCCGATGTATCCACAAAGAAGAGGCGAGATCGCACCACCTAGGTTGACACCAATGTAAAAAATGGTGAAGCCGCTATCCCGCTTGGTGCTTTGTTCAGCGTATAGCTCACCGACCATGGAAGAAATATTCGGCTTAAAAAAACCATTGCCCGCGATCAATAAACCGAGCGCACAAAAGAACCAAAGCTCTGTTTGGACCATCATGAGCAAATGGCCAGCCGCCATGAGCAACCCTCCGATTACGACCGCCGTACGTTTGCCCAGCATACGGTCCGCGATCATGCCTCCAAAAAACGGCGTCATGTAGATAAGTGCGGTGTAAGCCCCGTAGACCGCGTTTGCATCCTTGTCGCCGTATCCCAAGAATCCCTTGAGCATGTACAGCAGGAGCAGCGCACGCATTCCATAATAGGAAAACCGTTCCCACATTTCGGCGAAAAACAGCGTGTAGAGCCCTGTTGGGTGCCCGAAAAGAGTCGGAAGAGTCTCCGGATTGAGCTTCGAGACTTGCGTGTTACCTACGTGCACTATTCACTCCATCCAAATGGGAAATTGACGATTCAAGTTGGGATGTCCAGCATAATCCAACTTTGGACACCTTGGGCAAAAACAGATCACTTGCAGAGGAACCGTTAAGGGCCGATCCGGCTCCGAAACGGGAATCGGCACCAAATGGGCGCAAACGTAGCATTTATTGAGAGGGCCTATTTCTAATGGATTGTTTAGCCATACGCAATACGCCGCGCGCTACCCCTGAAAACGTGTTTCATCGCCGCGGCAAGTACCAAGCACTGCGGTGAGCCGTCATCCCGATGTGCGGATAGTAAGATTCGGCCGCCGGCGCTGAAAGCAACAATAGCAGGGTCCCACGCCCCGCTGCCTCGTGCGTCCGCTCGATCAATTCCCTGCCGATGCCCTGCCCTTGAAATGCCTGGTCCACCGCTAGATCGGAAAGGTAGGTGCAGTAGTGGAAATCGGTAATGGCCCTCGAAACGCCCACGAGCAAACCGTCGCTCGTCCTGGCGGTGAAAATCACGTCCGCGTTCTTTAGCATTCCTTCAATAGTCTGGCGATGGTCGACGGGACGACGTTCGGCCAAGGTTGATCGCACCAGACAGTCTATGAATTCTTCCGGCAAAAGATTCGGTTCGAGTTTGTAAGCAATGTCGGTCATGGTCGGCAGTCTACGGGACTAGTCTTAGGACTTGAAGGAGAGCGGTAGATTATAGCCTACAGTAGCTGAAATCGTGAGAATTCAATGCAGTTTTGAATTCTCGCGAATGCAGTTTCGACTCCGGACCAATCGGTCACCATCTACACGATTGTGGAGGACTTTGATAGACTCATTCGCATGAGACCGAGAACCTTTATCTTTGCTGTTGCCGTCGAGAATTATGAAGACCCAGCTTTTCGAAGCGTAGACTATGCGGAACAGGACGCGCGGAGTTTTGTCGAAGCTTGGCAAAAAATGGGAGCAGAGACTACCGAATGCGTCAGTCTCGTTAGCGACCAGGTAACTTACTTCGACTTGCGTTCCAGGCTTAGCGAATTTTTGGGCAGAATAGGATCTGAAGATCGATTGTTGCTGTTTTATGCTGGGCATGGAGCATCGATCCAAGGCGTCAGCGTTCTCATGACATCGGATACGCAATCGGACCATCCCGAAAAGTCATGCATTCCCCTCAAAGACATACTGAATGAGATTCGTCAGGCTAAATGCGGTGAGGTTCTGCTTTTCTTGGATGTTTGCCACAGCCTCGCCGCCCCCCCCATTTCCATGATATCCGACACCCCCCCATTGCGAATGATGGAGAACGAGTTTCCTGGCGATGAGCTCCGGGTGTTCTGCAAAGAATCGGCCTCCCGTTTTGCGTTTATCTCTTGCAAGCCAAACGAAGTATCGCATTCCAGCAGAACTCTTGATCATGGCATTTGGACACACTGCTTGATTCAAGCTATCGAAGGTTGTGCGAAGGAATCGATTGGCAAAGACAACCGCGTTACCACTGCGTCATTGCAATCCTATTTACTAGCAGAAGTCCCTCGCGCACTCCGAATCACGGTGGCAGGCGCTATCAAACAAACCCCGGTCATGTTCGGCAGCAAGGCCAAGGAATTGGTCATTGTCGATTTGGCCGAACGAAATCAGCATAGCCAACTGGCAGTAGGAGGGTTGGCGAACCCGATCAAAGACTCTTGCTTGACCGGCGAGATTCGGGGGCGTGTTCGTGAACTCCGCGGATATTCCAAACCCAAAACGCCGCTGGCCTCTCACAATGATTGGGAGCGAGAGTTTGTGGAAAAGTCTGGAGCAGGGGACGTGACTACTCACGCAACTGAGATCTTCGAAAAGCTCCGTGAGTCCTTTCGCTACAAACGCAAGGACCTTAGTTTTACGAATATAGCATCCACGGCTTCGATCAAAGGGCCGGATTTCGACGTGAACATTGCGTTGTGCCAGGATCCGGACGATGCCGAGAAGTATTTGCTGACAACCGAGGTTCGGTCTTTTCGCAACGCCAACATAATCGATGACCCGAATTTTTTAGCGATCTTTACGAAGTACCTTAAGAGGATTGTTTTCGAATTAGAAGCCAACCTCGATCTGGAATCCAAGATCGATGAAATTGAGGAGATTGATGCGTTGGCCTCGCATCTCAACTACGACCCGGAGTGCACCGAGTTCACGCTTCGCCTACCTGACCCTGGAATTGTGATCTATGCTTCTGGAGATCGAATGGTCTTTTCGTTGGATTCGCAAGGTGATTTGAAACTGCTTCTTAGCAATACTCAAAAGGCGTTTGCACAACTGGCTGGCAATCGTATCAACCTGGGAGTTTGCCGCTCGAATTCATAAGCGTGCGCCTGTTTACACATGCAAACCGGCAGTGTGGCCGGTGCTCCAGGCTGCTTGGAAATTGTAGCCACCAATGGGACCATCAAGATCGAGTATCTCGCCCGCAAAAAACAAGCCCGGCATTTTACGGCTTTGCATGTCTTGAAAGTTAACTTCGCCCAACGCAACACCACCGGCTGTTACCTCTGCCTTGGGATAGCCCCGAGTACCTTGAATGGGAACGGACAATGCTTTGAGTCGCTCGACCAAGCCGTTCCGAACTTTCTTGGACATCTCGGCCGTGTGCACTTCGTTGGTCGAGCCAACGAGCGCGACCAAAGCCGTTGCAAGTCGTTTTGGAATGCGTTGGCTAAGCACGTTGGTGATCGTTTTGTTAGACTCCTTGGCAGCATCGATCAACCATTGCTCACAAGCCTCGCGTGAAACGTCTGGCAATAAATCGACCAGCATGGCCGCCGTATATGCGTTGGGTAAATCCGAAAAACAACGAGAAATATTCATGGCTGTTGGGCCACTGCAACCCATATGGGTCCAGAGCAAACCGCCTCGCGATGTTGTGCGTTCCATTTTTTCGATCTTGGAATTGGGGCCCGTGACTTTTGCCGTCACCTCGGTATCCTCCAAAGTGATTCCACTCAACTCATGGACCCATGCTTCGCTGGAAAGCAAGGGAGTCAATGCAGGGCGAAGCGGAGTAATTGTATGCCCCATGGCTTGAGCCCACGGATAGCCGTCACCTGTCGTTCCGCATCCGCTGTAGCTAAGTCCTCCACAGGTCAACAGGACGGAGTCGCACGCGAAGTTCACGCTGGACTGGCCTTGAATCTTGGCAGATATCTCGAAGCCACCACTTTCCAACGGAAGTGGCCGAATCGATTGGACTGCCGCGCCGGTGACCAGACTGGCACCCTCACGCGCCAACCGTCGCACGACCGCATCTCGAACATCGATAGCTCGGTCGCTGGCGGGAAAAACCTTGCCGGTTTCTTCGACTTTGGTCGGCACGCCCTCGTGGTCCATCTGACGAACGACGTCTTGGGGAGACAATCGGCTTAAGACCGAGAGCAAAACTCGGCCATTTTTTCCAAAGGCTTCTGCGATTTTGCGGCTTTCGCAGTGGTGGGTGATGTTGCAGCGCGTCCCCCCCGACATCAGAATTTTGACCCCCGCTTTGTTGTTCTTTTCTAATATGAGCACTTTTCGACCGCGCGCAGCAGCGGTTCCGGCAGCCCAAAGCCCGGCTGCACCTCCACCAACTATGATTACGTCCCACCGCGTTTGCATGAATGATTCGCTATTGGTTCTGCACGATTTTGGATTCGAGGGTACACTATATCCGAAGGTTTTGGCGTCTTTCGTGATATGACGCCGATCAAAAGCTACCACCCAATCCAATCCATGTCGACAGAAGTAAAAAAAACTGAAGTTGGAAGTTATTTCATTTCCAACTACCCACCCTTTTCGCAATGGACTGGCGACGCGTTGCCAGCTATCCAAGCTGCGATGGCGAATCCGCCGCTAAAACAACTGTCGATTTCTGGCGAGGAGGTAGAGACTCCGCTTGGTTTGTACCTGCACATTCCCTTTTGTCGCAAGCGTTGCAAATTCTGTTACTTCAAGGTTTTTACCGACGTCAACGCCAGCGAGATCGAACGCTACGTTTCGGCTTTGACCCATGAAATCGGACTGGTCTCGCAGCTGCCTGTTATGGGTGGCCGACCGTTTCGCTTTGTCTACTTCGGCGGCGGAACTCCGAGTTTTCTGTCGGTGAAACAATTGCAATCGCTCTTCGACCGACTGCATAAGAGCATTTCTTGGGACCAAGCCGAGGAAGTTACCTTCGAATGCGAGCCCGGTACTCTCAGCGAAACGAAAGTTCATGCGCTTCGCGAACTAGGTGTCACCCGATTGAGTCTTGGCGTGGAGAATTTTTCCGACGCCATTCTGGAAGAAAATGGCCGCGCCCATTTATCCAAGGAAGTCCACAAGGCCTGGGAATGGATCGTGGCCGCAGGGTTTCCTAATGTGAATATCGATTTGATTTCCGGCATGGTCGGTGAGACTTGGGACAATTGGCGGGAAAACGTTCGCCGAACGTTGGAGCTTTCGCCTGAAAGTGTCACCATTTATCAAATGGAATTGCCCTTCAATACGGTCTACTCCAAGGACTTGCTGCAGACCCATCAAGCGGCTCCGGTCGCCGATTGGCAAACGAAACGGGATTGGGTTCAGTTTGCGTTCGAAGAATTTCAGAAATCAGGATACAAAGTCAGCAGCGCTTATACGGTCGTGAAAGATCCTTCCAAAGTTAGTTTTTCGTATCGCGATAACTTATGGCGAGGTTCGGATTTGATTGCAACTGGCATTGCGAGCTTCGGGCATGTGTCGGGGGTTCATTATCAGAACGTACCAGAATGGCCAAACTACATCAGCGCTCTGCTTGACGAAAATCGGCTTCCAATCGGCCGAGCCTTTGTTCCAACCGAGGAACAATCCCTCATCCGCGAGATGATTTTGCAATTGAAGCGAGGCTACCTTGATGTCGGGTATTTTGAAACGAAGTTCAATACCAAGATCGTAGAGAGATGGCAAAGCGAGTGGAATGAGTACGTCGAAGATGGCTATGTGGTGCTTAAGACGGATACAACAGGAAACTGCAATCGCGTTGAATTGACAGTAGATGGATTGCTGCGAGTCGATGGGCTGCTGACTGCCTTTTTTGAGCCGCAGTTCCGCGGAGTTCGTTACACATGAGCGAGACGCTCACGTTCATGATGGGGGATTTCGCAGCCGAATTTCCAACCGACCGACTTTATGCAAAAAATCACATGTGGGCCATCCCTAAGGACAGCCAAATCGTTCGTTTTGGATTCTCGGCCTATGCGGTTAGACTTTTGCAGGATGTCTATTTCTTGGAGTTCGGCATCGAAGAGCAAGCGGAATTGAAAAGCCGCCAGGAATTTGGCAACATCGAAAGTAAGAAGGCCGAGAGCGGGTTGTACGCACCCATGACTGGCAAGGTTGTCAGGATCAATGAGCAATTGCTCAACGATCCGTCAGGTATTAACGTGGATAAATACGGCGAAGGTTGGTTGATGGAAATGCAAGGCTATGCAAGCGAGATGCTCAGTCCGCTACAGTATTTAGAACATTTAGCAAAAGCGTGGGATGTTGCCCAAAGAACCATCAAAGGGCAAGCCAACACGATCGATTCGAACGAGGAATAAGCAAAATGGTAAGCGCAAACAACGGTAGTTCTCCCTCCAACGGTTTATTGATCGTGGTCTCTCAAGGCCAGAGCCGCAGCCCGGAAAAGCGTGCTCTAGAAGACTCCATTGCGACCATCGCGGCAAGTCTTCCCAATACGACAAGTTTGGTAGTCCCCCATTTATACGATCTGGCTTCGGATAGCCAAAGCGTTATCAAGATGCGAGAGTGGACCGGCCCCATCGTCATTCTGAGTTGGCTTTTCGATCGAGCCGGTTTCTGGGTCCTCGATCGCCATGAAATCCGTGGCCAGAACGGTGAAGTGCAACTGTTGAATTTGGATCTGGTCAACGACGATGATGAGGAGGAAGAAGACAAGGAAGACGAAAAGGCTGCCGATCGTGTTGCCAATATAGCAGTTCGACCACCGCGAAAGATTTATTCGATCGATATGCGGGCTGGCAGTTCAGGTGAAGTGTTCGCGGCTGAGTTTCGTCGCATTCTAACGGTAGAACAACTCGATGCACCCAAGAAAGACCTCTTGTCGCTCGATCGGTTCTTGAATCCGACCAACTCGACGGCCTTGTCCATGGACGGGTCCGGGCGATTGGATGGCAGCGCCAGCAGCCCGGTTTCGCACGAATCACCGCTTGGAATTGTTCCCTTGCGCATGGACGAGCATCCGCAACGGCGTTGGTATCCCGTCATCGACTATAGCCGATGCACGAACTGCATGGAGTGTATCGATTTTTGTTTGTTCGGTGTCTACGGGGTCGATCGCGGCGAGACCATCTTGGTGGAACAGCCGGACAACTGCCGAAAAGGCTGTCCGGCGTGCTCTCGGGTTTGCCCAGAGAATGCGATCATGTTTCCGCAGCACAAAACGCCTGCCATCGCCGGTGCGCCGGTGGACGCGGGGGGCTTTAAGATTGACCTCTCGAAACTGTTCGGAGCGCCGGAACGGGACGAGGATCCCGCCGAAGCCGCCGCCCGCGAGAGAAACGAGCAGTTGATTTTGGCAGGACGAGCGGCGGTTGATTTCAACCCAGCGACTGTAACCCTAGAGGCCGTTGCACCGAAACAAGAACGCAAGCCGGATGAACTCGATTCCTTGCTCGATCAACTCGACGCGTTGGATTTGTAATTCGGCTAATGTGTTTAGGGCCGAAGGCCAGGTAGTTTGCTTAGCCCAGGCAAACGGCCTGGGACTAAGCAAAACGTAATTATGTTAGGGCTGAAGGCCCGTCCGTTTGTCAAATTGCCGGGCCTTGAGCCAGTCCGCCACCCATTGATTGAGAAGTGCTTGTTCTTTGAGTCTCGCTTGAGGCGTGCAAGCGGCTCGATAGCTTTCCGAATCAGGTAGACAAGAAATCAGTCCGTGCGCCCACTCGCGTTGTTGCTTTTCGCTAATCCTTAGATCTCGTTTGGCATGTTCCGATTCGAATTCACTCCAACTATTTTTTCGCAAATCATTTTCCATTGGCGATGATTCCTTGCAGGTGCGCGATTCGTTCTCGTTTCCGATAGACTTCTGGAATTGCCAACTGACATGCCAATAGGTCTTCGGTCGAAATCAGGCGTACTTGAGTGGATTGGTCGATTTCAAACGATACGGATCGTAGAAGTGCTTCCGAAAAGCTAGGTAGGCCTGGTAGCGATAGGAAAATGTCGACTGGTCCAAATCGGGTTAACAAACAAAAAACACTTTGGCCGGAAAGCCATCCCTTAGGTTTGGCACTTACTTTGTCCCAATCTTCATCGCGTCTGCCCCATTCTGCACCAAGCTCAATTAGGGCAACCTCGCAGAGATGTCGATTTTGTGGCGAGTCATCGATGAATAGATCAATGTCCTGTGTGGTCACCGGTTTGTGCCGCAAGAAGTAATTCAAACCACCAACCAACAAATAGCTCACCCCATTGGTATTCATGGCCGAAAACACTCGACGATAATCAAAAGGCAAACTATCCATCAATCTTTAAGCGTCTCTGCCATGGCCGAAATATCGTGCGAAAGCGAATCACATTATATTCCAACCTCAACGAACGTGGTAGTGAGTTTCGCCCGCGGACTGGCGATCCGAAAAGACCGGCAAAGCCACTCATTCGGCAAAAACATTTCCCCTTTCGAGCCGCAATTGGAACGCGTCTGAAACCTTGGTCATGAATTGACAGCGACTGGTCCACCAAATCAAATCGATCGCCCGGGTCTCTCCCAAAGTCTCACGGAGGTTCTGTAAATCGCTTGGTTCGATCGATGCCGACATGAAAATTCCTCATTCAAAATAAGTTACCCAGCGTTTCTATGCCACCGAGAGACTTTATTGTATCGTAAGGGGATCGGCAGAATGAAACGCCCCCTAGCATGGGTGAAATACTTCGAAATTCGACATTCCTTGTTCGGTCGAATAACGAATTTCAAACACGGAACTCCAAATGATGAAGTTTATGACAATACACAGGTTATGCTTTTGGTGCGCCTTTAGTTTCCTATCTATTGCAATCGCATGGTCCGCGTTTTTAACTCTCGTGAGCGCTCAGGAACCGACCACCAAAGCACCGTTTTCGCTTGCCGAATTCCCCGGCTTAGAAAAGGAATGCATGTCCGCGCTCGAAAACGAAGACCAAGCGGAGAAGGTACTCTCACGTATCGAATCCAAGTACGAGTTAGGACAACAACCAGAAGCCGTTCGGATGCTCGCTGCAATCCTACGCGGATCGGATATGGGGATGGGTGGCGGTTGGTTTGGTCCAGCCAAGCAACTTTACGATTGGAATTGGATTGCTAAAAAACATCACTTGGAGAGTGATCAGAGCCTTAGCAGGCAAGATTTTCATGGCGATGCGGTTTACTTCGATCGACTGGATCGGAATGGAGACGGGGTGTTGGAAAAAGACGATTTTGATTGGACTCCCTCCAGTCCCTTTATGCGCGAGCAAGGAGTTGCCAATGGGATCTTCCGCCGGATCGACAAAGGGCAAGATGGAAAGATCTCAAAAGACGAGCTATTGGCCTTCTTTGACAAGGCCAGAGGGAACAGCAGCGAACTAGGAATCGACGCATTTCGACGCTCCCTTAGCTTAGGAAGCAGCGGCGGTGGGTACTTTCCGGGTGACGAGCCAACACCGGAGCGATTGATGCGAGGGTTCTTCGCAAACGAACTGGGCTCGCTTCAAGAGGGCCCAAATGTCGGCGAGACCGCACCAGATTTTGAACTGACAACCCAGGACGGCACCAGCACGATTCGACTGAAAGACTGGGTCGGCAAGAAGCCAGTGGTTCTCATCTTTGGCAACTTTACCTGCGGTCCTTTTCGCAGAACCTATCCGGACTTTGACGAAATTGGACAACGTTATAAGGACCAAGCCCATTTTTTTGGCGTCTACGTGCGCGAGGCACATCCAGACAATGGCTGGGTGATGGAATCGAATACCAAGCTTGGCGTTAAGCTGAAGCAACCTACGAACTTCGACGAAAGAAAAGCGGTCGCCATGACGTGTGCGTCTCAACTGAAGTACTCGATGCCCCTGCTTGTGGACACCATGGACGATTCTGTTGGAAATCTCTATAGCGGCATGCCAGCTAGAGCCTACGTGATCGATGTCGATGGAAAAGTCACTTATCAAGGAGGGCGAGGCCCGTTTGGATTTCGCCCTGGCGAAATGGAACAGGCCTTGATCATGACGTTGTTGAAGTAATGCTAAGGCGTTTAACCGCGTGGGGATCGCCCCGCGTTTTCTGCTGCTCGCGGCCCGTTGGTCACGCGGTTAAACGAAAAAACTCTTGTGTAGGTGGTTAATGTTGCACCGCGACTGGCTGATCAGAAAGATAGAAAGATGAAGTCACGTAAATCACCCACCCTCGGCAACGCTGTGAAGTTTTTTCACCAACAATTCGCAAAGGTTGAGCGGGAGCTTGCCTCCTCTCAACCTTGTTTTGGCGTCCTACGTAACTGCCCGTTAACCGCCGCACTTCGCTCCCGCCTCGACCGCCTTAGGCGGTCGAGGCGGGAGCGAAGTGAAGTTATTTAAGGTCTGAGCCGCACATTTATAGTACGCCAAAACGGCGTCCGTCGGAGGCAAGCTCCGATCGGACGAAAATGCTTCACAGCGTTGCTCCCTCGGCCCCGCTTCGCCCTCGGCCCCGCTTCGCCCTCCCCTCGCTTCGCTCGACCCTCCCAGAGAGGGAGGGTGGCTAAGTACAGTCGCTATTCTATCGAGGGCGATTCTTGGCCTTTGGATTCTTTCGCGATCGCCGTGGGCTCACTGTTAACTGCGGCCCCTTTCACTTTGCGAATGAGACCACTGAGCGACTTCATTTCATTGGACGGAACGCCCGATTCGATTGCTTGATCCTCGGCCTTTTTGAAATGCGTGAGTTCGGTTCTCAAAATTCCCAAAAGCGTTTGCAGCAGAACGACCACCATCGGTCCGACCAAAATCCCAATTGGCCCCAAGGACTGAATGCCGCCAAGCACACTCAGCAATGCAAGTAGGGGGTGAAGTTGGCTTTGGCCATGCAATACAAACACCTTGACCAAGTTATCAACCGTTCCAACCACCAACGTGCCCCAAAGCGCAAGCAATCCAGCGGCGAGCAGGTTTTCTTCATAGATAGCCAGATACAAACAGACGGGCACCCAAACAATAGCGGGCCCCACGAAGGGTACCAGGGCGCAGGTTGCGGTGAGTGCCGTCAAAAGTATCAACGAAGGCATGCCGGAGAAGTAGTAGCCGATCCCTGCGACCAGCCCTTGCAACAAGGCTGACAACACGGTAGCCAAAACAATCGCACGTGAAATACGATCAAACTGCGCAAGCAACTCAAGTTCGTAACGGTCATCAAGGGGGCTCAACTCCATCATCGTGCGCACCATGCCTGGCCCGTCATACAAGAAAAAATAGAGCGAGACAAGTAAGATGCTGCTGCTGATTATGAACTTTAACAAAAACGCTGCTGAGTCCCCTGTAAACGTCAACAGTCTCGGCCGAATGTAGGCAAAGAATCCAGCGTTAATCGCGTCAACATCCTCGTCGGTAGGATTAGCAAGATCCATGAGAGCCCCCAACCAAGGCCCACCCGAAATCGTCTCACGAGTATGCTGCCATTGCGTCACCAATTCTGCTACCGCCCGTTGTAGCTGGGCCATGGTCGTGTCCTCGTTCGGCTCAAACGCATTTAAGCAAACGTTCATTTCAACGACTTCTTTTTTCCACCCAAGTCCCTTTTCGATCAATGCGCTCCGAGCTTCCACAGCCATCCCCCATTCTTTTTGGTTCAGTTCATTTAACTGCGGTCCTGAATTGGATCGCACTCGATCCTTTTCGATTCGGAAATCATCCTCCGATTCTTTTTCTTGCAGAGAAAAGAGACCGTATAGATCGTCTCCCACCTTCACAAAGAACGCTTCGATCTCATTGTCGAACGAAACTGGATGCCGAGTCCGTGCGGAAGCTCTGTCTCGTAGACGGACGATTTTGTTCGCTAGATCCACTCCTGTCGATTCGAGCAATCGCGGAATGAGCTGGTCCATCAAAACGCGAATTTCAGTAACGTCGCTCTTCAATAGTCCTTTGTCGCTGACCAACTCCTGGTAGCTTCGTGCCTGCGCCACCTGAAACTGGATGTCATCCACTTTTTTCTGAATCGATTGCACTTGATTTGCAAAAGGAAAATCGAGATTAAACAAGTTGTTGGACCGAAGCCTAGCAAGTCCCAACTTGATGCTGGAGGAGTTGAAGTTTCTATACAAACTGGCACCTTGAATCGCCGCCATGGACAACACCAAAGCTGTCGGAACGAGGACTATCAACACAATCAACGTGGTGGTAGCTCCCGCGGCTACATGCTCGCGGTCTCCGACTTTGGCGCGGACCCAACGGTGCAATGGCCTGAAGACAACGACCAGCACGGCCGCCAGGAACACCGGGACAAAGAACCCCACCATGACCTTGTAGAACAGCGCACCGATCACGATGATGATGGCCAGCAACACCGCAAAGGAAATATATCGAGCCATCGAGGTGGTTTTTCGTCAAAAGAAGCTAAATGAAAGCGAACAACCCTCGGATAGACCTGGACAAACAAGCGTTCTATGCCAGGATTTCCGGGTTGATTTTATCGTAAAACAGAAATGGGCTCTACTATGCCAGAATTTCTACATTCGTCCACCCAATTGTGCTCATGATGCAAACCCCAGACAAAGAGGAAGCGAAGTCAGTTAAGACCCGTTCCACCGACAAACCAAAAGACGATTCGAACTTGCTCACACGATCCATGCCTGTCTTGAAATGGGGCATTGTCTTGATTGTGTTGGTTTTTTTGGTACTGACTATTCGTAAGGCTTATTTGGACGTACTTGAACATAGAGAACATCTGGATTTGTCAGCAATGGACTGGCGATGGCTTTTGTCAGGAGTCTTTGTTTATGCCGTTGGAATGATGCCAGCCGCTGCGGCATGGTTGCAAACCCTGAGAGCCTTCGGCCAAAGCGTGCCGTTTTGGGTAGGCTTGCACGCCTACTTCATCGGGCACCTCGGAAAATACGTTCCAGGCAAAGCCATGGTCATCGTGTTGCGAGTAGGAAGACTGGCACCTCTTGGCATCGAAATCAAACCCACCATCGTCAGTATCTTTGTGGAAACACTGACAAGTGTTGCCGTCGGCGCGATCGTAGGCTGCATCTTCATTTTCTTCGCACCTGAATTCCCACCCCGTTGGCTCATCCTCGGAGCGGCCATCTGCATTCCCTGTTCGTTGCTGCTCCTTTTGCCGCATACGTTCCGAGCACTGCTAGCCGTCTTGGCCAAGAGCAAGATCGGACGCATGCCTCGGTCGGTCAGTGAAGCGTTCACGTGGCGAATGATGCTTCGGACCTGCACGTGGATGGCTTTAGGCTGGATGCTCCATGGAACCGCCGGCTGGCTCGTGCTTTCGGGAATTCAGTCGACGCCTGGCCTATGGACCTTTCAAGCCTGG
This sequence comes from Pirellula sp., assembly GCA_031374925.1. GTDB lineage: Bacteria > Planctomycetota > Planctomycetia > Pirellulales > Pirellulaceae > JBKCUI01. Next base: position 19,598 of record JANMHA010000297.1, read on the forward strand.
GCTGCTTGCGTGGCTGCGGTGTCTCTTGGTTCTGTGGTCGGATTTGCATCGATGTTGCCTGGCGGTGCAGTCGTCCGAGAACTTGTCATCACTTGGCTACTCAGCAGCATCGTCCCGCAACCCATTGCGCTCTTTGCCGCCATCGCGTTTCGTATCGCAAACTTGGGAGCCGAGTTTTTTGTGGTAGGTGTCATCTCCCTGGTCAAGGGTAAAACACCCACCAGATAACGCAACTTCAAAAGCCATCGGCGACGACTGCGACCGACCTCACCCCTAAGACCGACCTCACCCCTAAGGCTGTCTTCACCCCTAAGGCTGACTTCACCCCTAAGGCTGTGAAGCATTTTCACCAACGATTCGGTTAGGTTGAGCGGGAGCTTGCCTCCCCTCAACCTTGTTTTGGCGTACTACCTAACGGCCCGGTAACCGCCGCACTCCGCTCCCGCCTCGACCGCCATAGGCGGTCGAGGCGGGAGCGGAGTGCGGTACTTTTAGGGTCGGAGCCGCGCATTTAGTACGCCAAAACGGCGTCCGTCGGAGGCAAGCTCCGATCGGACGAAAATGCTTCACCCTTCACCCTTCACCCTTCACCCAAGCTAGCCCGAAGTCTAGGCATAAGTGGCGTATCCGGTTGGGATGGGCCATTCAGCTTGAACACCGACATCGCTAGATACTGGGGACGCAGGGCAGGCGACAAATGAAAACAGTCCTCCATGATAGCGGAACTGAACTTGTAGTCATGCGAATCGGTTCCTTTCAAGAAAACCAACTGCCGAGCGCGATCTATGAACGGCCTCGCCATGTTTGGATCGCGTTCCAATAGCCCCACTAAACTGCGTGCGGACTGGTCGTTGTCCTTGGCAATGGACTCAACCACTTGCGCTAATGCGGCAGCACTATCGTCGGGTAAAGCGATCGCGTTGAAATCGCCGACCTTTTCAGGTCGATGCTTGCCCGATTGGACACGTTGGCAAAACATCCCAAGGTAGGATGCATTTTGCAGAAGCAATTGGAGCCGAAGGTCGGGCGACGCAACCCTTCGAAACGTATAGGCCAACGCGTTGGTGGTGGTGACAGCATGCAGCGCAACGATCCCTGGTTGCCGCATGAGCAGTTCACCTGCGCTGACAAACAGTGCGTCCCAAATCGATTGCGGGCTAACGCCGGATTGAAGCATCTCGGCCACCAAGCTAGCCGCATCCTCCGAAGTCGTGTTGTGAAACGACTCAATCAATTTGGTGGTGGCCAGTGGATCAGCCTTGCCATAAAGCCAATCCTTTCGCATCTTCGCCATTCGAGCTCGGTTGCTTTTGATTGCCCGGTCCGGTTCCAAATCGCTTTGGCTGGGATTCGGATCGTTGCTGCGACAAAGAAGGGCAAACGCGAGGCTTCGCATGATCGGTTCGGCATGTTCCCAGCTCATCGCGTTCAACGTCCTGAACGCATTGGCAACGTAAATAGCCTTGTGACCAATATCTCGCAAGTCGCGAGAACCGTAATGTGCCATCGTTTCAAAAAGTTCGGATTCCGAAGCGGTACGTGACCAAGCAGCTATCGATGCGTCGGCCGCTTCTTCATCCCAACTATCCATGGCTTGTCGAAAGGCCCGCTCCGCCAAATGCGATTCCGGCAATCGGTTGTCAGCAACGGTCGGCATGGTCCAATCTCCTTCGGAAACGTCCTTCTGCTGACTCACTTTAAACGTGTCGGCAGCCCAAAGCAGTGGCAACCAGCGTTCCCGATCCGCCGAAGCTAAGCTGGCGAGGCGCGCTGAGTTGACCACTAACACCGCGTGAAACTTGAAGCCCACGTTCGGTCGAGGCTGAACGTTTCGAATTCCAGCTAGAAAAAGCGCGCTCAAAAATTGCTGATACCCTAGACGACCACCGCGAATCTCTTCAGCCAGTTTTTCGATCAGTTTTTGGCGATCCGTCCCCTCGATCATACGAACCCATGGTTCGATGTCAGGCGAAAAAACAACGGGTGCGCCAGGTGCTGGCGCAGGCGGGCTCGGTGGTAACGCTTCCAGCCATTTCCCAGCACCTGCCGCACACGCCGTGGTTACGGCCGAGGTGCCAATAATAAAGCGACGTCGGGGAACGCCTTTGTTCATAGCAAACTCCTTTGGATATTCGAAAACTCGGGGGCTTGCATCAATCCCAATGCATGTGCAAGTCCCATCTACTTAGATCCGGAAGCTTTCACTAAGAGTCAGTATACCAAATGAAATGTCCATGAATGTCACGGGTACCAGATGAAGGCAACTGCGGAAGGGCCTTTTAATCGTTTCGAGGACCTTGGCTATGACTGCACTAGAATGGAATGTTCCATCGCGATGGGTCTAGGCCGATTTCTTGTGACCTTGTCTGCAAGTACTCTATGTTTAATTGGCCTCGTTGCAATTCTAGAAGCACTTCGATATCGGCTAGGTCGATCATCCGACCCGACATAGCTTTGAAAAGTAGAAGGTCCTCACAAGTTAGAACTCGCATGGTTGTTCGCGTTCCAGGCATCCTACATTCGATTGCTCTTTGAATAGCCAATGCATGATAAGGACTGGCGGAAATGAGGAAATCGATCTCAATATCGATAAATGCATCCCGCAAGGCCATGCGCCATTGCGAAACTTGAACGAAACCAAGCTGCGCAATATGACGTTCTTTGGAAGGAACAAGACCCGCTCCCCGCAACCGCGATTCGAAGCTGTCGATGTTTGCGACCAGGATCGCCAAATCAATGTCCCGTGTGCTTCGCGGATACCCCCAATAGGATACCGCGAGCCCGCCGGCAATGACAGGCGACACTCCCCAGCCGGCGACCATTTGGAAGACGTTGTCGAGCGTATCCATTAGCAAACTAGGGGGCATCGATAACCTTCAACGTTTCTTCTTGGATGATCGCATCTTTCCACTTGAAAGATTGGTACCTGTCATACCATGCACGATATGCTGCATGTATGTCGCCATCCGGTCCGACCTGCGCAAGCAACCCTGACATCAACATTGCATTGCTAAGTTCCATTGCCTGCGTCCATTGAATCCATCGTTCCCGAAGCTCGTCCGATGTCGGTTGGGGACAGTCGGTGTATTGCTTTTTCATGACTTCGAAGTTCTAAAATGGACTCTCGATATTAGCTCGTTTGACGCAGAGGATTGTAACCTATCGTCGGAAACTCGACCGTTCTGTTGCCAAGCAAATGGCAGAACGGTGGCTAGATGAAAATAGGGTGAGAACGACCGAGAAACGGGCGGGGTGTCCTTCTGTAGAGGGGTGTGGGTCGTCAGGAAGGCTTTTTTTGACTATACTCTTGCTTTGAATATTCCGATTCTATATTCCGTTTAGTACTCCCTCCCGCCAAACCCTTTGATCGATTTAGAGGAAATTCCTAGTCGATCGATGCCCACCCTTGTTGCTACTGCTTTCGCCGGCCTTCCAGGACGAAAAATTCTGGGGTTCGATCACTGAAAGAAGCGTCCCTCGTAACCACGGATTGATACGATGATCTCGAATTCTACGGGTATGCATTCGTTGCTTGATTCGGTTCAGTTGCGCCAATTGGCGGATTGTTTGAGCTTGGGTGAATCCTTGGAACAACTCGCGGAACAATGGTCCTTTGGCAGCGCGCATGACTTGTTAGCGACCAGCGCGCGTTCCATGAATCTCGATTGGCTCGACTCGGATAGTGTCGATCTGGCTCTGGAAACCCTCGACGGTTTTCCGGCCAAGCTGATCCATCGGCATGGAGTCTTTCCGCTCGAACGCGGAACTGGGTGGCTCCGATTGGCGGTCAGCAATCCGTTTGATTTTGCGGCCATCGACTCCGTCGCTTCTGCCATGGAGGTTGAGGTGCGACCCGTGATGGCCATGCAGGACACCGTGCAGAAGTTGATTAAGCGGCATTTGGGTGTCGGATCTGAGACCATCGATGGTTTGATAGCTTTACAACGCCAACAGGCTGGCGACGTGGAGATGCTCGAAGGGATCGATCCAGACAGCTTAGAGGATGCGGAAGAGGCTCAACAAGCATCGGTTGTGGGTTTGGTCAACGAGATTCTCAGCGAGGCCGTTCAGGCCAGGGCCAGCGACATCCACATTGAGTCGCAAGAGTCCGGCTTGAAAATTCGGCATCGCATTGACGGCGTCTTGCAAAAACAACCGACGCCGCCTGAGATGAACCAGTTCCGAGCCGCGATCATCAGCCGCTTAAAAATCATGGCCAAGATGAACATCGCCGAAAAGCGAATACCGCAAGACGGGCGCATCAAGCTACGTGTCTCCGGTCGCGAGATCGACGTGCGCGTTTCGATTATCCCAATGCTTCACGGCGAAGGGGTCGTAATGCGAGTGCTCGATAAGACGAATCTCAAATTCTCTTTGCGAGGCATTGGCATGCCTGAGGCTGTCTATGAGACCTTTCAGAAACTCATTCGCATGCCACACGGAATTGTGCTCGTCACAGGGCCGACAGGTTCGGGGAAAACCACCACGCTTTATAGCGCGCTGAGCGAGATCAAATCTGAAGACATCAAGATCGTTACCACGGAAGATCCCATAGAATATCAGCTTGAGGGAATCAACCAGATTCAGGTTCATACCAAAGTTGGCCTGACCTTTGCCGCTTGTTTGCGAGCCATTTTGCGTCATGATCCCGACGTTGTTCTGGTGGGCGAGATTCGCGACTTGGAAACGGCAGAGAATGCAACCCAAGCTTCGTTGACCGGCCACTTGGTATTCAGCACGTTGCACACCAACGATTCGGCCAGCGCTTTCATGCGACTGTGCGACATGGGTGTTGAGCCTTTCTTAGTGGCAAGTACGGTCGAAGGGGTCTTGGCGCAACGACTCGTCCGCGTTTTGTGTGACGATTGCAAAGAGCCATACCATCCCAACTCAGCGGAACTTCCGGATGATTTCCCAGTGGAGCATCGACTCGATCCAAAGTTGATTCTTTATCGACCGGTTGGATGCGCTAGTTGTCGTAAGACCGGGTATCACGGCCGGTTGGGGATCTATGAACTGTTGGTTACCAACGAAGAAATCCGTAAAATGATGACGCAGCAGGGGACTTCCGATGCGATCAAACAAGTTGCGATTCGAAATGGCATGAAGACCATGCGGATGGATGGTTGGGACAAGGCTCTGTCTGGCATAACCACCATCGAAGAAATTGTCCGAGTGACGAAAGCGGATTGAGCGCGATGACAGACTTTGCATACACCGCAAAATCAATTACCGGCGAGAAACGCTCCGGCACCATCGCTGCCGCGAGTCGGTCGGAAGCCATGCAGCGGCTTCGTTCTCAGTCTCTGTTTCCAATGACCTTGGTTGACCAAAAAGTGGGTAAGTCCCCGTTGGCTTCCTTTTCGCTGCCCGTGCGTGTGACCAAGGAACAAACTGCTGACTTTTGTGGTCAACTTGCGGACCTTTTGAGCAACGGCGTCGCCATGCTGGAGTCATTGAAGATCCTGGCCGAAGCGACTGAGAATCCGCGGCTCAAAGTCATTTCCATGCGGATTCATGAGGCGGTTTCGCAAGGGGACAGCTTGGACGTAGCCATGAGTAAAGAGTCCGCAATGTTCTCGGAATTGACTCTAAGTATGGTTCGCGCAGGCCAAGAGGGGGCATTCTTGGAAGAGGCACTTCAACGGACGGCCATGTTCTTGCGGAAGCAAGATGAAATGCGGAGCAAGATTGTCGGCGCACTGGCGTATCCGATTATTCTCGGGATCGTAGGTAGCATTATTACAACATTGATGGTCGTCTTCTTGGTGCCAAAGTTTCAGCCTTTCTTTGATCGCCTCGAGCAAAATGGCACTGGGCTCCCGCTGATCACTATCGTTCTTCTGGGAACGAGCCACGTGATGTTGCACTATGGTTTGTTTGTCTTGCTGGGTATGGCGGCCATCGGCTTCGGCGTCTATCGAGCGATTAGGACGACGACAGGACGTCGCATCGTCGACCAACTAAAATTAAAAACGCCAATGGTCGGTTCCATCTTTCACGACGCGGCCGTTTCGCGTGCTTGTCGCGTTCTTGGAACAATGCTGCGCAACGGAGTCCCTCTCCTGCGATCGCTCAGGATTAGCAGCGAATCGACAGGAAATACGCTTTTGGCAGAAGCCATGATGAAATCTGTCGAAAATGTAACGGCGGGTGACACCCTGTCTAAGCCGCTCGCGGCTAGCGGACTCATTCCGCCACAAGTCATGGCTATGATTCGAGTTGCAGAGGAATCGAACACCCTCGATGAAGTTCTAATCAAAATTGCCGATCGTATCGACAATCGTATTGAGCGTCGACTTGAAGTCATCGTTCGGATGATCGAACCGATGATGCTAATCCTAATTGGCGGAATGGTCATGTTCGTCATTGTAGGGGTATTGTTGCCAGTGTTTGATCTAAACTCATCGGTGGGGTAAAATGAATGCGTCCTTCGAGACACTGTCGCCTTTCGCTCCGCGAAAGTGCGTTTGCGAATCGCACTTTCGCGGAGCGAAAGGCGACAATGGGCGT
>JANMHA010000299.1:0-2479 GCA_031374925.1 Pirellula sp.
TAACTTCGCATTTTCATTCTATTCCCCCTGGAACTTATTGGGTCAAGCCGGCTTCAACTTTAGGCCACCGCGACCGACGTTTTTCCACCTGGACAACACGCCTGCGATCGACCTACAATCCGGCTCGTTGGACACTACCGGCTATGTTCGGCACCTTCGGACCGGTTTCTTTGATAAAACCCATACAACTTGCCCATGCAGATCGAAAAATGGAACGCTAGCACATGGATGTTGGCCACGCTTGGCTTTGTCGCTCAACTTCACTGGGCCTCCAGTGTTTGCGCGCAAACACTTCCTAACAAGCCCAATCCCCCTACACCTACTGCCAACGCAGATACACCGCCGAGAATTCCGCCAATTAGTTCGCAAACGATTGATGCGACAGTCGTGACCATGGACCCTAATCAACTCGTACTGAATGCTATCCATCAGTCGGTGTGGGGACCCGCCTACGCTTGCAAGGTCTATCAGCGCAGCCATGCCTTCGACCAGCAGGTGATGGTCAGTGGCGAGTATAAAACAATTGGGCTTGGCACCGGCCAGTTTCGATACAATGCCAGGGTTTCTTCGGGGGAAACCACGTTGGATACCGTTCAAGTTTCCGATGGAAGATTGATGTTCACTCAAGTCGGATTGGATGAACCGCCTCGACGCGTCAATCTTGATCAAGTACGACAATCGTTAGGAAACATGATCCATCATGTGAGCGAACGTCCGGAGGTGAATTTTTACCTTGCGGTTGGTGGTCATCCTGAATTGCTGAGAAGCTTGTACCACCGTTATTTTTGGTACAAGGCTGTTACTGGACCAATCCGTGGCGTAGATGTGTGGCAACTGGTTGGCCGACTTCGAACCGAGGCACCGAAACTAGTGGGCAATGCGCCATTGGATCAGCAAACGATTAGTACTCCCACCGCGAGCTCTAACCTGCCGACTGAGGTTCGACTAACGCTTGGCCGCTCGGCGTCCGCTGCCTATTTTCCATACATGGTCGAGTACTTTCGTCGGACCAAGAGGCAAGATGGTCGGCCTGATGCGATTGAACTTATCTCCGTTTTAGAACACACGGAACTCACAACTTCCGTCACCATTGTTGACAAAGATTTTGTTTTCAAGATGGAGGATGGGGTGAAGAACATCGATGACGAGACGGCGCTCTATTTACCAACTTCGCCAATCTCGGAACGAACACCAAAAGTAGCTTCCCAGACCAAACCTTAAGGTGCTCTATCAGTCTTGTGGCACGCGCATGGTTTTCGTGACTGAGCGAGGCCCTCGCTCATTATTGGAACGAGAACAACGAGCGACGGGCCTCGCTCGTCCACATTAGGATGACATCCCTTGCAAGTGCGCGTCTACGCATTCTGGCATGTGTTTGAGGTGGTACCCCCCTTCCAGGATCGAAACCAATTTGCCGCCACAATGTTGGCCAGCGAGTTGGGCAATCCATTTGCCCGCTTGGCGATAGTGTTCTGCTTCCAGAGTCAATCCGCCAACGGGATCCAATCGATGCGCATCGAAACCAGCGCTGAGCAAGATCAAATCAGGCTTAATCTGATTGGCGAGTTTTTCGGAGGACTCGAAAAGTCGCTTCAGGAATTCATCCGGTGCAATACTGGCAGCGACGGGGATATTGACTTTGGTGCCCATGGCTTTACCGCTTCCTGTTTCGTCCGCTTTGCCCGTGCCGGGATAAAACGGAAATCGATGGATCGAAACGAAGCCAACAGTTGGGTCCTCCCAGAACGTGGCTTGCGTTCCGTTGCCATGGTGCACGTCCCAGTCGATGATCAACACCTTGTTCAATCCAAGCCAGCGCGCATGCAGAGCGCCAACCGCAATATTGTTGAGCAAGCAAAAACCCATGGCAGACTTCGGCATTGCATGGTGTCCTGGAGGTCGAATCGCACAGAACGCAGTATTGTCCTCCGAGGCTACAACGCGTTGGACGGCGTCGCAAACAGCCCCTGCGGCCAGGATGGCAGCTGTCCACGATCCTTTTGAAACCACCGTGTCCACCTCCACCCGTCCAGCATCGTGTTGGCACCAATCCTCAAGCTCCTTGAGATAGGCCGGGTCATGGTTCCGTTCGCATTGCTTGAGCGTTGCAGGCTCCCAAGTTGGAAGCTTGCATCGTCCCAACCAACCGGAATCCTTTAGCATTTGGTTGACGTGGGTTATCCGAGCCACCGATTCCGGATGGCTCTTAGTGTCATGCAACGCAAAGTCAGGATGGTGATAAAGCAGCATAGGATTTCAATGTGGTCGTACTTGCATTCGTTCTCGGCGGCCAAGCAAGTGAAAGGGAGCTTCGCTGTGAAGCATTTTCGGCCGATCGAAGCTTGCCTCCGACGGACGCTGTTTTGGCGTACTAAAGGTGCGGCTTAGACCTTAAAGGATCGCCCTCCGCTCGCGGCCCCGCCCCCCGAGGGGGGGGCGGGGCGCGCCGGGGGCGGCGGGTGGGTTGGGGGTTAGGAGG
>JANMHA010000304.1:0-2341 GCA_031374925.1 Pirellula sp.
ATCAGCCGCATGATGGAAAGCAACGATTAGCCTAACAGTGTTCGCCTCGCGATGGTCAGAAACGGGCCATTCAAGCTGAAGGCTTGTAAGTTATTAGCCGGTGGTTGAGGTGTGCAGGTGCTATAGCGACGCTTCTACGCCGGCAAAGCGGGTAGTACGTTTCGTATGCGCCCGGTGGTTTTTTGGTTACCAAATTTGCGTGCCACCTTTGCGAGGAGATAGTACAGATTATAATTCGTTTCGAGGTCGGGTTTTGAGGCTTGGAGGAGTAGGCGTCTGACGGTCATCAGGTTCAAGACGAACAGGGTCAACATGATAAAATTCTTGGCTCGCCGAAGAGTCACTGCGCCTAGCCGACGTAGGCCAATCCGTTGCTTAAGATCAGCATTGGCTCGCTCAATTGTTTGAGCTCGGATGGCCCTACTGGACTTTGAAATTTCGTCGGTCATTTTTGCTTTTTGCTCATCGACGATCTCTTGCCCTATCGTACGACGAATGCTGCGCTGAGTTCCGCCACCCAGACACTGCTTTGCCAAAGGGCATGCGTGGCACTTTTCAGCACTCTGTCGAAATCGTTCGATGACTACTGTGCCATTCGTCCTTTTCAATATCTCTCGACCTACATACGGCATCGTATGTCCTGCAGGACATATAAAGCAATGTCCTTGGCCGTCGTATTGAAACTGGTCTCGCGAGATCTGCTTGTCCACTTTCTTCGATTGGTTTTCCTTAGTGAAGCTGTTTTGTTGAACGGGCGCGATGATCTCCACTTTGCGGTCTCGGCATGCCTCTAAATCTAACAGTGACGTGTAAGAAGCGTCGGCATAAATACGCTCCATTCTTATTCCAACGGTCTGCTCCACTTGATCCATCATGGGACCGATCGTACCGACGTCAGTTGCGTGATTTGAAAGCTCCATGCCTAGAATCAAAAGCGATTCAGTACTGGTAATCATCTGTGCACAGTACATGGGGCAAAATACCTTTTCCTTGTCGCGAGAAATAGCAGCTTCGGGGTCCGATAGGCTGATAAAAACTTTCTCGACAGGGAGCCTCATATCTTTCCTTTTCGAGTCATTAACGACAATTCTCTGCGTAAGAATCTGATTCGCTTGGTCGAATTTTTCTTGTTGGGAAAGCCTGCCTTTGGCCGTCTTTCCCATCCACATGGGAAGCTTTTCTTGAACCTCATTTTTCAGGTCACGGGAAATCGCCTCTGCGAGCTTAATACGTCTTCGATTCAAGGTTGCTTGATTGACGATCCTATGGCGTGATCCATAGCTGCGAACGGATGTTCCGTCGATCACTCCAACGGTTGGGTCAAGAATTCCGTGATCGATAGACTGCACCAACAAGTGTTGGAAGACAATGTCGATTAATTTGCCAACACGATCGCGAAAATTGTAGAGCGCAGTTCGAGAGGGTTTAATGTTGCCAATCAGTTTTTGCATAATCGAATCGCTCAAGACTTCGCGGGCCCATTTTGATGGCGATAGATGCTGCTTGAGGATTTGGTAGATAGTTAGCTTGAACATCTGAGCTGGAGGATGCGGCGCAGACCCTCCACGGGAATACATGCCAGAGAAGACGATCGGACTGAACGTGTCAACATAAGCTTCTATCCAATCGGCCTTGTCTTGATCCGTCGCTTGCGCGGTTGCTCCGGTTTCCACAAGCAGTTCTTGTAGTGCGTCAAAGGGGCTATCGATTGCCGTTTTTTTTTGATACCATCCATGACATGACCTTTTTGTTTTTTGGTTTCTAAAAGCTCACACAACTTGTGTGATTTCACCAAAAACACCAAGGTCATTTTTTTTGAGACCGAGTAACGATTGCCCCTAACAATGAATGCATGCCTTCGCGATAAATCGAGAGGAATGCTATCGTTCTGAGCTACGCCCATTCCATACGAATCACAAATCGGAACGACAACGATTCGTATATCCAGGCGATACAACGACTTAGAAGCTGGACGATCTCCTTGTCCGATGGTTCTTTCGGCTTCATGCTAAAGTCAGTAGCGAGAAACCGAAAGTACCGCTGGGCGAGCCAGCGGGATTTCTACTCTGCCGTGATGGTCATCAGCGTCCCTGATTCGTACTTGATATTGATCAATGCAAGCATGTGTTGAACTTGTTTGTTGGCCCATGAATTCTCAGCGAGAATGAGTTGATTTTCTGCGTAAATCAAGTCGTTGAGAATGCTGCTTGTCGATGGATTCTCGCCCATGAAGTCCTCGAACTTGGCTTTATGGCCATCCACCTCATCTTTTTGCGCGATAGTTTGTGCGACCGCGGCTTCTGTAGATTCGAATGTCGCCTGAGCATTAAAGATTGCAGAC
>JANMHA010000331.1:0-23491 GCA_031374925.1 Pirellula sp.
GCCTTAGGCGGTCGAGGCACGAGGGGATTGCGCTAGGTAGAACGTCAAAACAAGGCTGACGGTAGACAAGCTCCCGCTCACGCAGCGATACGATTTGAAATCGGTCCAATTTCTTGAGGATCTTGAACTGCCTTTAAACAAGCACGAAAGCAATCCTGGACGCCAATGAATTTTCTTGGATGTTCGAGGAGCGAAAATGAGTTTGTGGAATGGGCTGTTTGAACCAAGTCATAACAGGAACAGCCTTCTCAGCCATCAAAGTTGCCGGCTTTGGCAAGCCTTTGCTAGGACAACAGACTGTCCCTGTTATGGTACAATTCTCGGTCTTTCCTACGTCTTCCATTCCAGTTTTTCAATTCCAGCGTGCTAAGGTTGGTCAGCCAAGTCAACTAACCCGCCCATCCTGGACTGGAAAGGACACTCACCGTCACATGCTCATGCGGCATCCGCTACCTGAATTACAATTTGCCTATAGATTGCCCTACGGAGCGAACGTCACCGAAAGGGGCGTTCAGTTTACAATCTTTAGTCGTTCCGCTACTGCGATGCGGCTACTGCTGTACAAACATGTGGACGACCGCGAACCGTCCGAGGTAATCGAATTCGACCGACGCAACGATCGGTGGGGAGATGTTTGGAGTATATGTTTACCGCATCTCCAACCTGGACAACTCTACCATTTGCAAGCGAATGGCCCCTTTGATCCGGAATCCGGCCAATGGTTTGACAGCAACGCCCGATTGGTCGATCCCTACGCCAAGGCTCTGGCTGGTTGCTGCCAGCAGACCACCGATGGCGTCATTCGTCCGCCAAAATGCGTGGTTGTTGATGATGCATTCGACTGGGAGGGAGACCGGCACGTTCGCCGCTCTCTCAGCGATAGTATCATTTATGAAATGCATGTCAAAGGCTTTACACAAAGCAAGACATCGAATGTCGAGCACCCAGGTACCTATCTTGGTGTGATCGAAAAGATTCCTTACCTCAAGAGTTTGGGGGTCACCGCTGTGGAACTCATGCCAGTGCATGAATTCCCCATTTTGGATGTCCATGGGAATTCGCCTGAAAGGCCAAACTATTGGGGATACGACCCAATGGCCTTCTTTGCTCCCCACCGTGGATACGCATCTTCAAATAAACCTGGGGCACAAGTCCAGGAGTTCAAACAGATGGTCAAGGCCTTGCATCAGGCCGGAATCGAAGTCATTCTCGACGTGGTTTTCAACCATACCTGTGAAGGCAACGAGCGAGGTCCGGTTTTGACTTTCAAAGGACTTGAGAACCAGGTCTACTACATCCTCAATTCTGGCGGCGCGCATTACAGCAACTACACCGGTTGCGGCAACACCTTCAACGGCAATCATCCGATTTGCCGCGAGCTTATTTTTCATTGCCTGCGGCATTGGGTGCATAACTACCATATCGACGGGTTTCGATTTGATCTTGCAAGTATCCTATCTCGCGATCGCTACGGAAACCTGATGCCTCATCCACCGTTGGTGGATTTGATCGCAGAGGACCCGATGTTGGCGGACACCAAGATCATCGCCGAGGCCTGGGACGCGGCTGGTGCTTATCAAGTAGGATCGTTTGGAGATTTGCGTTGGGCAGAGTGGAATGGTCGCTACCGCGATGATGTTCGACGCTACTGGCGAGGAGACACAGGCATGGTGGGAGCCATGGCAACTCGCTTGAGCGGATCGTCGGATCTGTATGAGCAGTCTGGCCGAGCACCTTATTGCAGCATCAACTTTGTGACGTCCCATGACGGCTTTACCATGAACGACTTGGTAAGCTACAAAGACAAGCACAACGATGCCAATGGAGAGGGAAATCGAGACGGTGACAACAACAACTGCAGCGACAACTACGGTGCAGAAGGCCCGAGCAAAAAGAAGAACATCGAAGCTATTCGCGTTCGCCAGGTCAAAAACATGTTGTCGTCGTTGTTGCTTAGTCAAGGTGTTCCCATGCTCCTGATGGGCGATGAAGTTCGTCGAACGCAGAAAGGCAACAACAATGCGTACTGTCAAGACAACGAAATCTCCTGGTTCAATTGGTCGAATCTGGAAGCCCATCCAGACATCCTGCGGTTCACTCAGGCTCTGATCGAGTTTCGAAAACTGCAGCCATCGCTGAGACGGGAGCGTTTCCTTACGGGGCGACCACAAGACAATCGTGGGGTGCCTGACGTGAGTTGGTTTGAATCGACCGGCAAACCGATTCATTGGGATGCGCCGGACGGTACGTTGATCTGTTGGCTTGGGCGACCATCGCTAGTGGACGATCCAGACCATTTTGGACGGGACATCCTCATTATGCTCAACGGAACTCCTGAGTCTAAAGTTTTCGCCATTCCTCCTCAGACTCGTGGTATTCGGTGGCGGTTGTTCTTGGATACTTCGAAGGAATCGCCGAAGGATGTCTACCCAAACTTGGACGGGCCATTCGCTCCGGCCAACCGGCAGATGGAATTGATGTACCGGTCGACAGTGGTTTGGATCGGCGAAGATAAGTAGATACGCTTGGAATTGCGAGTTATCGCGTTGCGGCAAGTGCCAACGTTGTTAAGCATTTTCGTCCGTTCTGAGCTTGCCTCCGACGGACGCCGTTACGTAGGACGCCAAAACAAGGTTGAGGGGAGACAAGTTCCCGCTCAACCATTTCCAATCTTTGACCATTCCAACATCCCCAACTCGCATCGGCAGCCCTAATCTTAACGCGGAAATGAATTTCCGCTCTCCAAAGCTTGTGGTAGTATGGTTTCTTGAAAACCCTACTCGTAATCCTTCAAGCAAATGACCAAACTGAAACGATCGATCTTTGTAATTCCTAGTTCCGCATTGGAGGATTTGCCACCCCGAATGGGCCATGAGCTAGCCGTGGATTTCCTAGGCGCTTGGACGGCTCAGTGGGATCCGAGACTTCTTTCCCTTCTCGCAACGCTCCCTGAATGGAAAAAAGCAGATGGCAGTTCCCTCGATCTAAGCGATTCTCTTGTCCTCTGTCCGGAAATTTCGAAGTCCAAATTAGAAGTTCCGGTTCGAGAGCAACTGGCAGTAAACCAGTGTTCCATCTTGGAATCGCAATTCCGGTCACGTTCCGAACTAGTTGAATCTCTTGTTGCCACGGTATCTCCCTCGTCGGACGGCCAAGAAGCGGCCAGCGAGCCAAAACCATTGCTGGTCGATGATTTCTACGCGCTGGGTTACGCGGTGCTGCAAGTCCAAATCCTTGCCCGAAAGCTGCGTTACTCCTGGAACATCGATTGGATCATGTTCACGGAACAAGTGCTCTCGGCGGCTCGAGCGTCTCTTTCGCAAGATATTTTGGAGACTGAGCGATGGCTTCAAGCAAGCTTTGATTCGCTCTCGCAGGAGCGAGATCGGTATTGTTCGCAGCAAGCGTATCTGCTCGATGTCGTTTTGTTAGCCCCAAGCACACTCGGCCAATCGCTGGAGCGACAATTGGAAGTGGACCATCCGTTCAATGTCATTGCGACGTCCAAGTTACTAGGTTGTCTTAAAGACAAGAACGCCGCAGCCTGGACTGGGTTAAGTCGACGCTTGTCGGAGAAACAATGTTCGTTGGTCGGCGGTCTAGATCAAGAACGTCCGCATGCCTATTTGTCCGCATCGTCCATCGTTCGCGAGCTTGGGCACGGCATGAAATCGTACGTCGATCAGGGGGTGGCTCCGCCGAAGGTTTTTACGCGATTTCAACCTGGGTTCCTTGCTTCGTCTCCAACCTGGCTCACTCAATTCGGATACACCGGCGCACTGCTAGCCGCGTGGTCTGGTGGATCGGTTCCTGAGAAAGATCAAGCCAAGATACGATGGCAAGCGTCCAGCGATGGGAAATCGATTGATACTGTGCTCGGGCATGTTTTGGATGCGGCCAGCGCGGATAGCTACATCGACTTAGCTGTCACCTTGTCGACTCAATTGGACTACCACCATATCCCAACCTTGATACTTGCGCATTGGCCCGGCATTCGGTTAGTGGCTTTGGATGACCTAAAACGACTTCTTGCGCGTACTCCCGCACTTGGAAAATTCCATACCGTCGAGGATTACTTTGCATCCACGACTCAGCCCTATTCGAGCGATAGTTTTCCTAGCAATACGTTCAAAGTACCGGTCCCGACCGAAGTCGCCCAGCAGCATCAACTGCACAATCGTTTGATTGGTTATGAACAACAGCGGAGTCACGCGGAACGCCTGTGGTCGCTTTACCACCTTTGGTGCCAAGTTGCCAATCAGGCCTCGACCGAAAAGCAGGCAATCGAGCCAGAACAGGTCGCGATCGCGGAATTGCTTTCTAGCATTGATGGTTGGTTTGATGATGCAATTGAGTCGGATGGATTGGCAAACCGCATTGCGGATTGCAGGTCAGTTCTCATGACTCGCATTCAAAAAACGCTGGCAGGTCCGAAGCATGCGACGGTGCAAACCGATTCGGTGCAAACCGATGCGACAACGGGCGGTCGCGCCTATTTGATGGTCAATCCATCGAATCATCCGCAACGCGTATTCTTGAATGACATTCCCGGCACGGTGGATGGGGCATCGTGCAATAGGATCTTTGCCTCGGAATCTAGCTCAGGCAGATCGCGAGTCGTCATCGACATTCCATCGTTTGGTTTTGTTCGCTTTCGGACGGTTCGCTCCGGTGGCTCAAGTCCAGTCGTAGATTCACGATCGGTGGGCAAGCCCTCGTTTTGGAAACGCGTGGCGGGTGCACGATCTGGAATTGCGCAATCCGATTGGACTTTGGCCAATGAGTTTATGGAGATTCAAATCGATCCAAAACGAGGGCATTTGAGGTCGGTTTATATTGCGAACAAGCGAGGTAGCCACATGAGTGGAATGACATCGCTCGTGCGCGGTCCGGCAGATGTTCTGCGTAAATGGGATGACACAGACTGTATCGATCTAAATGATATTCGGCTTAAATTGATTGAGTCGACATCGCTGGTGGGTATCATCGAAGTGACGGGGTCGGCAAAAAACTCGGATGGAACGTCCGCTCAAGTCACTACGAGATACACATTGTGGAAGGGATCGCGTTGGGTGGACGTCGAGATCGCCGCGGACAACCTAAGGCTTGAATCCTGCAGCTGCGTTTGGAGAACCGCCTGGCAAAACGAGGGAGCCAGTATTTCAGCCTGGCATCAAGGCATCAAAGGCAAATTGCAGGCCCCTTTGCAAGGCACGGTGGAACTGATCGAAATCGACGATGCAGACCACCGTATTTGCATAGCGCCCCGAGGCTTGAGCGCGCACCGCCGCAGCGGTTCACGCTTCCTAATTTCCTATCTTCCGATGGATAGCGACGGGCGTACGCGATCACGACTCGCGATTGGCCTAGATTGGCCGCGTCCGTACGAAACGGCGATCGACCAGTGCGACCTGCCTTGGCTTGTAGAAGACCCCTTCCCGTCGGACAAGACGGACACGGGCGCTTGGCTAGCACAGTGCAGTCTTTCGAACGTGAACCTCGCCTGGGACGATTTCAGACCTGTCCTGGAGCCGAGCAAGATGCCCGACGGTGACCCCGAGGCTTGGACAGGGCAACAGGCCGATGCGTGCATTTGGCTACGCGAAATGCGAGGCAAGTCCGGTTCGGCAAAGCTCAGCTTCTTCCGAAACGTGGCCGAAGCCTGGCGTGTTGATTGTCAAGGACGTGAATTTGATACACTATCTATAGTGGATGGCCACGTCGTCGTAGCAGTACAAGCGAATGAACAGTCCCGGGTCCTCTTGCGTTGGGAGTCTGGACGAATCGAAGCAAAGACATCATGAACACGAATCCAAACTCAACCGACTTAACCAATCAAAGCATCGCAGGCTTTTCCATTTTGCATCGGTTGGGTGTAGGTGGCATGTCGGAGGTCTACCTGGCTTTTCAAGAATCGCTTCATCGTCACGTTGCGCTTAAAGTAATGCGGGCCGACTTCGTAGGATCGAGTGACCACGAACAACGTTTCTTGCAAGAGGCCCGCGCCGTCGCTTCGCTTATTCACCCAAACATCGTACAAGTCTACGATGTCGGCAGATTCGAATCGATCCATTACATCGCTCAGGAATACGTTCCGGGTAGCAATCTCCTTTCGTACGTGCAACGTCGCGGTGCGTTGCCTTTGGCCGAATCGGTTTCCATTCTTTGGCAAACCACAGCCGCTCTTCAAAAAGCGGCTTCGATCGGCTTGGTGCATCGCGACATCAAGCCGGATAACATATTGCTAACACCGGATGGCGAAGTAAAAGTGGCTGATTTCGGACTTGCAAGAGCCAGAGGCCAGTCGCTCAATTTGACTGCCGTGGGAGTGGCGCTTGGCTCGCCACTGTATATGAGTCCCGAGCAAATCCAGGGGCTGTCGGTGGATTCTCGCAGTGATTTGTATTCCTTGGGTGCAACGGCCTATCACATGCTCAGTGGGAGGCCTCCATTTTCTGGCGATACCGCTTTGGCTTTAGCCATGCAGCATTTGCAGGCTGAGCCGCCACGCCTGGAAATACTCCGGCCGGACCTCCCCAAGGCTCTGGTGAACATTGTTCATCGATTGCTTGCCAAAACTCCCGACGAACGATTCGCCTCGGCGGTCGAATTGGCCCGCGCGTTGAAGGAAGTAGTTGACGTTAGCTTGGCAGGTGGCGCCAATCAAATGGTTCCTTTTGCGGGATTGATTATTGAACATCAACACGTTAGCAATCTCGAGGTCACCCAGGAGCTTCAAAAACTGACCAAGAATAGCACTTCAACCGAAGATAGAAAACCATCGCGTGCCGCGTTGATCGGTCGAAAAATTGCGTTTGCGGTCGGGGCAATCCTTATCGGATTTCTGTCGACTTATTACCTTATCCGAGATGATCTTTTTTCAAATCAAATACGAACGACAGCAGTTGTACAACGGCAATCCACAATCCAACGGCAATACGCTTTGGCATTGATTGAAAACGACTTAAAGCACTGGAAAGCCGTCTCGGAGTTCTTTCCGCCAACAGATGCGAACAGCCGGGACTATGCTCTGAAATCGCAGCTTCAAATGGCGAGGTTGTTTATCGAAGGTGAAAATTATTTGTTGGCGGCCGAAACGTTATTTCGTGTGTTGCAATCTCCATACACGGAACCAGCCATACCCACCATAGCGACGATCGAAATGGGATACCTTAGTAATCGACTCACTGGCGAAAGGTTTCGACCAAACTTTTATAACGAGGCCGCAGGTCAATTGGCCTTACTAGAACCGAATAAACAAAAGCTAGTCAAAGAAGCTCTTCCCAGACGTGTTCGAGAGGAATGGGATCGAAATGACGTATCGCTACAGGGCAACAGCAAGTCACAAGACTAGCGCGACAACAAACCAGAATGACTGGGGTGCAATACGAGAGTGCGGAGCACCCCATCCTCGCGGGGCAATGAATCCACGAGCTGATTCCGTGTTTCCTTTTTTCCAACTTTTTCGGAGAGATTCGAGATGAAAGTCGTGCATGTTCTACTCAGCGTTTGGTTTCTTGTCGGCACGGGTGCACTTGGTTACGCCGACGACAAGAGCCCAACCGTCGATCCATCGGGAACTTGGCGTTGGGATTTCGAGATGAACGGAAATGCCATCAAAAATGTATTGAAGCTGGAGGCGTCACCAGAGGGAAAAGTCACCGGAACCCTAACGGCTCGCGACATGAAGATGGACGTTATAGACGGCCAAATCAAGGATGGGAAACTTTCGTTCAGTATCAAAGCGGAGACTCCGCGTAGTTTCAAAATCGTGTTTGATGGCAAGTTGGATGGAGACAAGCTTGAGGGCAAGGCGGAAGCAAAGTCCGATGATGGCTCCCGGGATTTCCCTTGGACTGCCAAACGAAGTGTCGAGCCATCTGACGTCGTTGGCGCTTGGAAATTGAAGATTGCGCTTCCAAACGACCAGACGCTTCAACCAGTGCTGACCTTTGCAATAAAAGATGAAAAGCTAACCGCAACCTTCGCGTCAGATGACGGAAAGATGCTGGAAGTCAAACGAATCGAAATTAAAGACAATCAACTGCAATTCGAAATGGATACCGTTTACGACGGTGCGGATTTGCACGTCGAATACAAAGGACGCCCCTACGGCTCGAAGTTAAGGGGTAAGATCAAATACACTGTCAATAATGATTCTGGTGAACTGGAATACACCGGAGCAATGCAGCCGGAGAAGAAGTGAGGTATTGCACAGAGGACGATGGCCGCGAAGTCGGCCCAACGCTACTTGTCCAGCGTTTCGAGGAGTCCGAGGGCGGCCCAAGCGGTGCCCCAGTAGTGGTAAATTTCATCCCGAGCCTTCAATCGTGCTGGTTCGGTGGACTTGGTAATGTTCTTTGACGGCGTCAGCCAGGAACCATCGGATTGCTGCGACGAGAGCAAAAACGTTCGTGCGTTTTGAAAAACGGACGAATCATCGCCGACTCGAGCTTTCGCTAGCACGTACATTGCCAGGCCTGTAGTAAATGAATCACTCGGAACACCCTTTTCCCATCCCCATCCGCCGTCGTTGTTGCGAGCGTCGAGCAGCTGCCGATGCCGTTTTGTGACTTCATCGTCTGAACCGAAATGGCGATCAAACAGCAATCGTGTTGCGAGCCATTCGTAATTATCTGGATTCGGAGACTGTTGCCGCTGATACGCGATGGCTTTCTCGATGGTCGCTGATCGCTTCGTTCCCGGTAATTCGTAGGCAGCTAGTGCCAGCGTCGCCCACATTGTTGTTGCCTGATTCGCTGCGGGCAGCGACCAGCGGCGCATCGTGGCGAGCTGGATCCCCGGAGTCCACGAGCCATCCACCAACTGAATCTGGCTCATGAGGTCGATCACGCCATCGCGAAACTCGGTCTGGGTTAGAATGCTCGCAGCCCCTTGATTGCCCAGCAGCAATTGCCCCAGGACGTCCAAACCCCCGCCAGCGCGATCAACTGCGTCCGGTGTCCGCTCGGCTGACGTGAGCACGATCGCCTGAAACGACTTCAGCTCATCCGCGGTTAGCAACGGTGTCAGCTCAGCGAGGAGCTCATCCTCGGTCTTGAATGGTTGCTCGATCAACGGCTTGAGTTTTTCCTTCACCGCGTCCGGCAGCTTCACTGCTTCGACCTTTCCGAGTTCGTAATTCTGCAATCGGAACCGATTGCGATGCGAAAGCGAATCCTTCTGAGTCCACTCATCCCACTCCGCTAACTTCTTCTCATCGACGGTCATGCCGTGTGACTGAGCAGCTCGATGCGACCATAGCAGGAACGGCACATGATGGCACGACATGCAGCCGCGATCATTCATCCAAGCCAGTCCCTCCTTTTCCAAGAAGGGTAGACTGCGCGACACGGCCTCTCGAACCGCCTCATCACTGACCCGAGTTGGTTCCTCCGCACGGACGGCAGCAAGCATGGAGCCGAGGCAACAGAGAGTCACGAAAATGCGACGCATGGTTTTACCTTTGTGACGTGATAGAGATCGGAATATTTAACATCTGCAAATGCAGTGCCGAAAACCGTTCTGTTGGCGAGGCCGCTTCAATGTAGCATCTATCGAAGGAAAATGCATCGTGGCAGATGTTGCCAGGATCCGAGCCGAAAGTAGCATGGCGGCCAGGACCCCTACTTGGGGATCGACAGAAACACCTGCTGCACCACGTCCTGATCTTCGGCGTCCTGCAAGCCCGCATCAAGTCCAGCCAGTCAATTGCACTTGCCTTTGGATCGCGATTTACTACCGTCGCTTTTTGAACGCACGTTAACAGCCCATCGCCTTCCAGCCGGCCTCATCGTCCTACTCGCCACTTCTTCGTCCTACTCCACAAGTCTCTTCTTTGTATTGTCTGGGTTTGTACTGGCTTATACACGCCAGCGCCGTATCGATCACGATGAAGCTGGCATCCAGCGACCACATCAATTGCTGTCCCGAAACTTTTTTCGCAAAGCTCCTTACATCCTTATTGGAACCACCATTGGGTGTGCTCTCGAAGCACTACGTTAGCAGCGATTGATAGTTCCGGCTGGAGACCACAATATGCCTCAATTGACAGGCCATGCGGGCGCTGCCAAAATCAGGAACACACTCAATTCGCCTCAATTTCAATGGAAATTTCCTATGAATTCTACTGACAATCTGCCCAAGGCCCCAAAACGTCGCTCAACATCTTTTCCGTTGATCCTTTTATTCGCGATACTTGGCCTTGTCGCTTATTATTTTGACGCAGGCCCTCGAGTCATGACATACATCATGTATCTTCAAGAGAGTCGGAAAGTTCGGACGATGCAAGAATCCATTAATCAAGCAAACCCGTACGTACCACCAACCGAAAATGAGGATACGAAACCTAGAGAAATGAGTGCGTTTGAACGTGCGATTCAAATCAAACCAGAACCTCAGCCCGATTCCGAGACCGTAGCCGTACCAGAAACACCAACTGTACCCACGGCAACGACACCAGAACCAACAGTACCAGCTCCAAAAATAGACGAGCCTAGCAATGAAACTCCCAAAGAGTAAATCGGCGATACATTTGCTTTTTGGATTGGTATGCCGCCGAGTTCCACTCGAGTTCACGCAGGAGGATTTGACTTTCTGATTCAGAAGATAAAATCGTTCTTACTTGCTTTTGGCGCACCAGACTGGCGAAAAGGGTTGCGATGGCTCGACCAACTCATTGACGGCTCGAACAAGCATAATCAAAGATGGGCCGTCGGTCGGAAATTGTTGCACGAGCTCTCCGAACGAACGAACAGCTTCGCGAAAATGACTACCCGACTCGTAGAGTTCTAGCGCCAAGCCGTATGCGGCCACGAGTTCGGCATTTTGAGGGGAATCGTTTGGCAACAATTCGAAGAGATCTAAATCGCCATCGAGTCCGACAACTTTCGCTTTGCAGAGTCTGCGTTTAAGTAAGTCCCCGGGCAAACATTTTGCGGTCTCGTCATCCATTAGTGCCGACACTTTCCAATGCTTGGTAAGCCCCTGAATTCGGCTTCCGAGATTCACCGTCCTACCCATCGGGCCGTACTTGAATTTCTGTTTGGAACCTGTGTTTCCAACCCGTGCAGGTCCTGTGCAAATACCAATTCCGAAATCGATCCCACCTGAAATGGAATCCTTGTATCTGTCGCTCAAATCTTTTCGAAGCTCCATCATTTCTCGGGCTGCCAACGCGGTTCGAAACGCATGATCTGGGGAACTCTCTGGTGCTCCCCACATCGCGAACAATTCATCCCCAACGTAATCGACCAACACACCGTCCGATTTCAAGACAAAGGCAGATAGCTCACTCAGGATGTCGCCAATCCAAGTCATGGCTGCTTTGGGTCCAATCAAATCAGTCGTGAGGCTGAATCCTCTAATGTCACAGAACAATACCGAGACCTCGACGTCCTCCCCTTCGAGCAATGCCGGATTGAGGCTAATTGCCTCGGTCACTTTGGGTGAGAAGAATTGTTGGTATTTGGTCACGAGTGCCTCTCGTTTTATGCGTGCGATACTCGATGATATCGCGGTCGCAAGAATCGCAATCAATCTCTGTTCAGCTTCCATGACCTTGCCTAATTGCCATTCCACATTCAAGATCCGATCAGCATATAGGACCCCAAGAATCTCATTGCCTCCTTCGAGAGTATCGAGAATCGGGCACGCTACGGCGGTATGCAGCAATTGAACACTCATGGATTGAAGATCTGACGAGCCTCCCCGAGATTTCGGATAAACGACAATTCGCTTCGTGTCCAACACTTGTTTCAGCATTGTGTTAGATGGCGCTCGCAGGTTCGCTACGTCAACTCGTGGATTCACGAAACGCCGAGATGCGTCTAACTCCCATTGCTTACCATCCCACAATATGACTTCGGCTCGATCCACATCGATAATGCTCGCTACAGCTTGTGCGACGCCTGAAAAGAAACCTGCGGAAGAAACTGGGCGTTGCATTGCTGCGACCGCTGTTCCCAACCACTCAAGTACGACTTGAACGTCAATCTGGGAACCGCTTCCTCCTTGCATCGAAAACCGAGAAAAGCTCTGTTGAGGTTCAAACAACTCGTTGCCTGAGAGTCTTAAAGGCGATAAGCCCAGTGCGCAAAGGCTTCCCTCCCAGGCCTCATCAACGAATTGCGGCTTCTGTGCCACATTTAATTCAAATGATAATGAGATACTCTCGGGCAATTGAATCTTGGAGGGTAAGTCAATTAGGCAACTTTCACTGAAAGCGAGAATCTTGACGCCAGGTACAGCAATTGTCGCGCTCTTGTGAAGGTTGGTAATTCGCCATTGGTTCTCTCCTATCGGATCCAGCCGAACGAGCGAACGAGGGATGGTTCGCAATTCAAGCTCTGCAATGATCAATCGCCATTGTCCTAGGGGATTTTGATACAAAAGCGGTTCTTCGGGCTCGCCAATCTGCCTTCGTCCAATTTCAACTGCCTCGTCGACCGAAGCAGAGTAGACACGGGACCCGTTTCTTGTGACTGTTACGAGTAATGACAAGGTCGGAAGAAAACCCTTTGAATAATTGCGGTCCAATGGATTGGAACTTAACTGCTCTACTCGGTATCAACGTGATGGTACGATCTCCACCATCGCAGGATATCAAAATTGCCTTGCAAGTCACAATACCAACCAAAACATCGGAATTCGGCAGTTGAAGAGGGTCAAAACTGTTCGTTGTCCTTGTGACTGCGTGTTGCGATCGGCTATCCTTTAAGTCTGGTTTGAAATGTATTATTGTTTGCAGCAAACAAGGTGGATTCAATGGACCGCGGATTACTTGTGGCTTTGCTGGCCCTACAAAATCAGTTTATCTTGCCTCAACAGTTTTTGGTCGTATTTCAGACTTGGCTAGCTAATCGATCTCAGGCCTTGGATGAGATCCTGGTCCAATATGAATTCCTAACGAAAGCTCAGCGAGAGAGTCTCACGTTAACGCTCATTACCACTCTGGAACAGTCTCACAATGAATGGCAAAAGGCCGTCGCGGAAAAGAACGCGGTTGAAATGGTTTACAAAGACATGTTGGCCTTCGCGGAAAAAGATGCAGCCGTTTTGGAATGGGTCAGACGGATTGGAGCAGCGATATCTAGCGTTTCGTTACCAATCGATGGCGGCGGAGAAATAGGCACCGGAAAGGACCCATATGCTACCTTTGACTTTGATAGCGAACTCGGGCCATATGCCACGTTATCGGCAGAAGAGGAAGACCAATCGGAATAATGAGCGATACCCGCGTGGGCTTCCTATTTAGAACACGCGGCACCAATCCATCGAGCATCCAGCGCTTCGTTGGCCTTGCTTTGAGTCTTCATAGTCCATTTTTTGGCCAGAAGTGAAAACGGCGGTTGCTACCGAGTAATCGGTGAGACGACATTGTTCGCTGAGTTGTTGTCATTGGAAGCCGCGATCGCACCCACAGTCGCTAATCCAGCGATAGCTGCGATACCTCCTAAACCAATTCCGCGACCTGCACCTCCACCCCCAAATCCTCCACCTCCAAAGCCTCCACCCCCAAAGCCTCCAGCCCCTCCGCCACCAAAACCACCGTTACCAGCTATAGTCAAGCCTGAAACTGGCTGGGTAGTTGTCGATGCAACGTTTGACTGGCCGTATGATTGCAAAATCCGATTGGTGATTTGCGGAACCAATTTCGGAGGGCATAAAAAGACGAACAGTTTTTCGTTTGAATCGGCCTGAACGAACGATACCGGTTTTCCCAAAATGCCTTCTCCTAATCGGGCTGGCTTTTCTGACGGTAATATGTCGAAAGCAAAAGAAGAGTAGCCGGCTGGCCCGGCGGCTATCACGCCGTATACGCCCGGCCTGAGACCAGCGACATTAAAAGTTCCGTCGCTGGGATTTGAATCGGTTCGAGCAACTACTTGATTGTCGCGCAAAAATGTCAACTTAGCATAGCGAAGATTTTCAGCCAATTCTCTATCGGCGATCACGATTTTACCTGGCAAATTTCCATCACTCCGCAATCGTACACTGTAGGGATTAACCGATTGAAGTTTGTAGTCGCCCGTGCCATAAAGGTCCCCTCCTGGTTCGCTTGTAGGAAGTATGCCCCTGGCTATCGATCCTAGAATCTCTTCTCGATTAGCCGGCATCAATGGCAAGCTGATTTGTTTGGAGGAGATCTTTCGCAATGTTGCATTTTCAGTACTCACCGTCAGCAAAGGGACGGCAGCATGGGCTTTCTCATCGACCACCAACAACGCATGGAGTTCGTCCGGCTGTACTTCTGTGAAGGTCGCAATCCCTCGAGTATCCGTCATCGCTTCTTTTTCTACCCCATTGGAATTCAGCAAACGAACCAGAAGGCTGGACTTCGAAATTTGGGGACTGATCGCACCCATCGAGACCAGGGCAACTTGCAACTTGTTGCCATCCACTCTCACCATAAAGTCTTCGGGAAGCTCGATTTCTTTGCCCTGAACATTTACGAAGCTTACTAAAAGAGGATCCGTGACTTTTTCATCGTCATTCCGAACGGCAAAAAGACTAGATACGCAAGATAATGATAGCCCTACAGCGAAGGCGTTTTTGGCTAACCGCAAAAATGCTAATTTGCCAAATTCAATGCCGTTCTCGCGAACGAAGAAGTTTAACTTAGACACGATGCCCTCATTGCGATTTACATGCTAAAAAACGATTTCAACTCGACCTGCACTTGGTTGGTGAAAACACCTTGAAAGTGTCTGTCGCGCCGGTTTACTTAATCTCCAAAAGACGTTCCGTAATGGTAGCCTAACCAACTCCCATAGTCCAAGTAAAATGTCGCATCCTTTTGCTCAACAGCCGATTTGTGCTGAACGACGCAAATAAAGTGGGAAAAAAATAGATTTCCCGTCCCAAAAGGTCCAAGTTGGGAGGATGAGACCAAACGTCCAAGAATCACTGGCGACCTGCTTTTTTGACAACGGAAAAATTGGTAAGGTCCGTCACTTTCAGTTCCAAATCCTCGTCCATCAATTTTGGCGTTCGATGGCCCTCCAATACGTCTCCATCGAGTTGCTTGACTCGACTGGAGCCGATTCCGTTAAATACCCATCCACCGTCGCAATTGGTCAAGGTTATGTGATCGCTGTTCACTCTGATCGGTGTATTCAACTTAGTCTTAGCTAACTCCCCAACCATTTCGATCAGGCTTCTCTTTTCGGGAAAGCCAGTACCGTTTATCAGTTCACGTGACGGATCCACAAAAATTCCGCAAAGGCAATTCGAGAATGAACCTGTATTGAATTCGACGACTCCGGAAGAGACATAAACGGCTGGTGTGATTTTTTGAGGAAGGGCGCGTGCCTCAACGATCAGCGCATTCAGCTTGACCGAGGCCCCTTTGCTCAAAACGGCCAAACCATAGTTAGCCACGCTTAGTATGTTCAATTCATTTCCGATGACAGCACCGCCATCGACGAGCATACCAACGAAGCTTGTATCGCGAATCGAGACATTGTCTATTTCGATTGAGCTTTGGTTAATCATGATTCCGCAAGCAGAACCGAAAAAATCACAATCGGTACACTTTACGTCCGAATTCTCTGTGATCTGAATGGCGACTCTATTTCGATTGCTATTAATGTCCCTAACGCCTTCCACGTTGACCCTTGATAGGTTGACGTGACTTTGTTTTATGCTCAAGCCAAAAATTGCATTCTTAATCTCGCAAGGCTCATCGGCAGAACCCTTGATGACGACGGTTTTGCATGCCTTGGTTTGGATGCTGATGTCGCAATTGTCGAACTGGCAACTTTCAATTGTGAGTTCCGCGTCTGGACTATCCATCCAGTCGATACCACCAATACACGGCCCCTCAAATAGGCAGCGTTGAATCAATCCGGTCGCTCCGGTCCCCTGTACTCCAATCCTTTTTAAGGCGGGGTCCGAGTTCCCTGAAAAGTTAAAAGACGAATCACGAATTGAAATCGACGATGTTCTTTCACCGGAGACAGCTACATCCACCGTTGACTGGAACTTGCATTTGTCCGCCACGAAAGTCGCATTTGCCCTAGCCTTGACGCAGTTATAGGACTGAATGGAACTCGCAAAGACGTCGCACTGTTTGAGTTGCAGACTTCCCCCAACTAAATCGATCGTATTAAATTTCGCAGCTTGCGAGTCAAAAGTTACCTTTTCGATGGTGACTTGGCTATCTGCTTGGATTTTGACGCAGGACTTCTCTGTTGAAAGGATCTTGACTGCACCCTCACCAACAAGATGGATCGAACGATCAATAACAATGGATTCGCGATAGGTACCCGCGAGGATCCTGATTGTGTCGCCTGCTGCTGAATCGGCAATGGCTTTTGCAATCGAATCGTGTGTTCCGTTACCGCTGATCGAAACCAGAAAGGGTTTGCTAGGCAGGAGAGGCTTTGGGTCAACCATTAGTTCTTTTGTTTTGATCTCCGCGTTTCCAATATCGCCTAGAACACCTGCGGAGTCTCCATTTTCATTTGCACGCGTGTTGGGATTACCATTTTTGGGTATCGAGTCCGGTTGTTTCGGCGACTCAATTACGGCCGCGAATGGCCCGAACTTTGTAAACCAAGCAACACCCGTGAGTCCCGCCATGACGGCAACCGTCATTAGCACAGGCACGCCGAGTTTCCAATGTAGACTCGGTTCCCGGACCGTAGCACCTCCCATGGAGTTTCGGATGGTAGATTGGGCAGAGCCTACAGCGCTAAGTCCACGTGTCGTGAGCCCCCCTTGGTTCGTTTCGCCGGCTAAACCATAGGTCGTCCCAACTGTTGAATTGAAGGCTTTGAAGGCACCGGTTCGCGACTGCGACATTGAGTTGACGGTATCCAAGAACGGAATTGATTCGACGATGACATCCAATTCCGAAATCATCTCTCGGACGCTCGCATACCGATCCCCAACATTCTTTGCACAACACTTTCTGAACACAGCGTCAAAAGCGCTTGGAACTTTTGGATCACGTTGGTGGATCGGCCGCGGGTCCTTGTTTTTGATTTGGTCTCTTAGTTCATTCAATGTCGAGCCCGTGAAAGGAGTCTTTCCTGAAAGAAGTTCATATAGAATGACCCCAAGTGCCCAGATGTCCGAACGTCCATCCAGCCACTCAACCCGACCGGAGAACTGTTCGGGCGACATGTATATCGGCGTACCAGCGATTTCGCGACCCTTCTTATTCTCTTCGTCATCTTCGAGAATCGCGAGTCCGAAATCGGCGACGTAAACCCGCCCCTCGGGTTCAACCATCAGATTCTCAGGTTTTAGATCTCGATGGACGATCCCAGCCGTATGAGCTGCTTCAACCGCCAAACAAACCTGCCGCATGATGTCGACCGTTTGCATGAGCGGCAACCGAATTTCCCCCTTGTGAAGAATTTCGCGTAACGTTGAACCTTCGATCAGCTTTTGTACGACAAAGGGTTCGTCGTTGGTCGTCATTCCAACCTGGTAGATCGGTACTATCGACGGATGATCCAGTTTGACTGCCTTTCTCGCTTCGTCGATGTATTGCTTCCGGTGAGCAGGGTTATTGATCAGCGGTCGCTTGATGGCAACCTTGCGGTCCAATAATTCATCACGAGCGCAATATACAACCCCAAAGGCACCACGGCCTAATTCACTCTCTACGACGAATCCTGGGATATCAGAGGGGAATTCATTCCTGTTAGATTTAGGTACCGAAGGTGCAAGGCTGAAGGGTTCGATTCCATCCGAGCGTATTTTTATGTCCGCGAACTGCGTTGAATAGACATCGATCGAAGCCGCATTAGGATCGGCCACACCCGCATTCTCCTTAACCGAAAAATTGGTCGTCTGGTTCGGAACAGCCGATTCAACCGTCGTTTCGTTTGGTTTCAACTTACCCTTGTCCGGCCCAGCCATACAACACCTCAAGATTCGAGTCTTGAATTTTTTAGTTAACTAGAAAAATTCTCCTCAAAGGAATATTTCCAACAGATTTGGACTTTATTCTACCATGTTCTCCTTCTATTCGCCTCAGATCTATCCTGTTTGAACTTTTTTGGATTACTGCGGGTGCCAATTCAGCGAGGTTGGTTCGATAAAGTAGGTATACAGTCAATTCGCAGGAAAGCAATTGGGAAATCGGCGCCCTGCTTTCGCCGCAATAACTTGACGAGCTCGAATCCTGTTGCCTTTCGAGGTAAAGCGAACCCGGCCGAAATGTTTTTTGGACGATTTGTCGCATGCAGCTAATCCGGAAAGCAGTGACCGCCGAGCGTATCGTCGCGACGAAAAAAACGTTCGCACGCGATGTCTTGAAGCTAATAGCGCCTAGGCATGAACTTGCCGGGGCCATCTGCGAGCATCGACCAGAAATTACTCTGTCACGTTCGCAGAAGATTTTTTTTGGATCAAGCATTGCATCCCGACCTTGCCCGCTGAGCTAGCTTGCTTACCGCGCCCTGGATTCGCTTACGCCGAAGGCGTTAAACAGCAAAGCCCAGGGTCGCCGCGCACGCGGCGCACTCTGGGTTCGCCACGAACGCAATGCCCTCTACCCCAAAGGGGTTGATCATGCGTCCAGCGGGGTGAATCCCCAACATGCGGCACTTTGTCCCCGGGATATGGCCAATTATGTTGTCTAGGATCGAGCGTTGTTCGTTAGCGTTCATCAGCCGGAAGATCCGCAACCGCTGTTCGTCGATCGACTGGCCGGAAATGGCCCAAAGCTGGGCTACGCCGCAATCAGTTCCACGATGGTTAGCTGAGTTTGATCGGCAATACCGAATGTATCGCCGGCAACCATCCATTCCGCGATAAGTCGCTTGTACTTACCGATTGAAATTTTTAAGCCATGTTCGCCCAAAAGATAGTCAAGACCCTGAATCGTGACACGACCTTGCCCGGAACTGTGTTTCCGGTATGTCGGAAACGGAGGCTACTTCCGATTTTGGGCGAACGCGGAGCAGTAGTAGGGGCCTAATACCAATCTACTACAACGGCAGACGAGTGTTAGTGCTCATCTTCTTGTGCAGGGCGAATTGCGAGTTAGCGAAACCGTCGCCACTCAATTGCTTAGGAAGAGGTCGAACCGCCCGGCGTTGCTCAATTTCTGAGAGCGGCTCAACCTGTTTCCGATTATCGAATCTCGCCCATCAGCGTCATGGCTGTGAGGACCACAGCTGCAATCCACATGGCTGTGACCAATCAGGTCGCGGTTATTAGGGTACCGCTCCGACTGCGGAACATTTCCGGCAACAACCAAACGTATGCCGACAGAACACTGGCACAGGCGACCAACGTGACTGCACTGCCGAAATATATCGGCAGAATGCAGCTCGCGGATATGAAAAAGGCTAACGAAAAATTGGGGTGTGTGATGAATTTCTTTAGCGTTACGGTTTCGCTCATGATAAATCTCCTTATTTCCTGAATTACTGAATTATGATCCGATGATTTTGTCGCGTTTACTTTGAGAGCCTGATTGCGTCGGCGATCGAAGGCATTTCATTCGCCTCTCGCACCGATAGGTCAGCAAACATGACTCGATACTTGTCCGAGCCCGTCGGCGTGTACCATAGAACCTCGCGTTGTGCATCACCGTATTTCGCACCGGCACGAGCGTAATGAGCATCCGCCTCCTTTGGTAGCATCAAGACAAACTGAAACCCCCGTGCAATCTTGATGGTCTCCTGTTGCTGTTCTGCAGTTGCTTCTTGCTTATCGAGCCCTTTCTTATGGACATAAGTCGCGGCGTATTTACGTTTACGTCCGCGACGTTGTATCCTTGTGGAATCTCGACACTGAACAAGGACTTGTCCAATGCGACATTGAATTCAAAATTGGTCATATCGATTTCCGTCTTGGGAGGCCCAGTCATCCAAAACGGCTTGCAGAGGATTGGTAGCAACGCGATATTCAAAGTGGGTGCCTACGCAACTAAGACCAATCTTCAACTTGTAAACCAGCAACTCTCGCGAATTCTGAGACGTTGCTCGTCACTAAGACGAAGCCATGCCTAAGGCAAATGGACGCGATCTGGAGATCGTAAGGCCCTATGACCTGACCACGAAGTTCAAGGTCATGCCTTAGAATAGCGTACTGAGAGGCGTCGACATCATCAAACGGGACACACTGAAACGGAGCGAGCAAGGCTCGCACCATTGCGATGCGCTGGCTTCGATTACCGTACTTTTCGGCTCCATGAAGAAGTTCCGACAATACGATTGAACAAGTGACAACCTCACTCGGTGAAACAGCAGAAAGACGTGATTGGATCCTGCTACCGGGTTTCTTCAGATACTCGATCCAGGCGTTCGTATCGAGCAAGTACTGCATTACCATTGGTCCCGGTCTGGTAATGTGCCTTGATTTGGACGCTCAAAGATTTCGCCCGCGAATGCGCCAGCAGTCTGCTGAAAATAGCCCGCGGGCCACCCTTCATTTTTTGCGACCAGTCTAGGTTCAAATTCGACCTCGGCCTTTTCCGGTAGATCCACAGATTCCACCGGGCGAAAAACACCGTTCTCGAACACAGCGTGAATCGTCTTGCTCATTGCCGTAACATCCCAATTTCAAAAGACCGTTTGTCCGTTCCGAAAACTTTTTCGGCGCACACGAGTTATGTACTCGCCTCAATTGTACCACACGAGGCGTTTGGTTCGAGCGGTTCGAGAGCAAACAAGCTATGAAGAAGCGACTGACATTTTCGCATCAATATCCTCCGTTATCTCAAATCTTGACTCGCAACTTCGTCATTTCGCACGTCGAGCGTGTAACCCTATAAATAGAGGGACAACACTTTGGGGACCACTGCAGCCAATTGGACGAACTGACTTTTTTGGGAGATTTTTCGATCAGAGTTCGTCAAAAAGCCCTCGCACCGTGTAACCCTTACAGATAGAGGGACCAATTTTCCTGCCGGTCGCAAGTCCCTCAATGCTCCTGCTTTTGCCGGAGTACCCACCTGCGTTGCGATTGGAGTCTCCGGAAGGACTTCGTCCGAACCAATTGAAATGGCTGATGTGGTCAGTCTGCTTGAACTCTGTTCCTTGGAAAGCTGCGAGGCGTCGCTGAGTGGACTCAGAACGGTAGTCGGACTCCAACGGCTAAACAGGCCAACGGGACTGCTCCAAATAGGTGGGGTCAAGCATTTAATGAGTACCAACGTCCAGAGCATATGCGAGACGTGAGAATGTTCGCGCGTCGCATATCGCACGACCAACCACACGATTCCCCAGAGCACAGCGACTTGCCAAGTTTGTGCGGTCACAAAAGAAAGGACTTGAGCTGTGGTCATTTCTTGGCTCCTTCCTTTTCCAAACGGTCCAGCAACTCCCGCAATTCGCTTAACCCTTTTCCATCGATGCCCCGATCCTCGATGAGGTGTAACATCAGCGGCATGGTTTCGCCGGCAAAAAGCCGATTCACGAAGTCATCGACTGTCTCGCGGATAACCGTCAGAGCCTTCGTTCGAGCAGAGTAAATTCGAATTCGCCCATCGAGGGTCGACTTTGCATAGCCTTTGGATTCCAAGCGTCGGAGATAGGTCTGTACGGTGGCAAAGTCCATTTGCCGATCTGCTGGCAAAGCGTCGTGGATCTGTCTTTCTGCGACTTCACTTGGGAGCGAAACATCACGCCTGAGTTTGCGTTTACCTCCCATTTCATTTCACACGTGAAAACAAAATCAGTGTAGTCCGATTTTTCCGTACACAAATACGTGCTGTCGGTACCTGGAACGCAGGTTCCCGTGAGAATGCCATCTTTCGCGGTGTACTTTGAAACACCTCCTTTGGATGTCCAACCGGTCAAATCCTTTCCATTGAACATGGATACAAAACCGGTTTTCAGCTCGGGCTCAGGATCCGCGTTGAGCAACATCGCTTCTGGTTTTGGCGTATTCTCCTGTCCTTTGTATTTTTTATGCCACTCGCTTTGTTGAGGGTCCAAATCTCCTGCAACAACTGTTCCAGGGCAAAGCATCGCGCAGACCGAGTATGAAACGATGAACGCATTTAGTGAAGCAAAAGAATATCGTCGCATGTTTTTCTCGATTGAATGAGTAATTATGAAGGCAGGTTCATTATTGTATTCAAGCTGCAAAAGAAACGTACCAGTGGTGAGTCATTTCCTGGGACTCGATGTTTGCGATTCCCGCGTATCCGGAAATGGTCCTGGTTTGGGTAGCATTTTGGACCAGTTGTCGATACCTACGATCGGCAACGCGAATCGGAACACATCTGCTTGCTGAGCTGTCCCTGCCGCCTTGAAGACATCGAAAATCAATCGCTTCTCGGCTGGCAAGCGGTCGTCACCCACTCGACGTAGTCCGAGGTTCAAACCGCCCTCGCCACGGTGATCGACATAGCGATGCAATATGTAGGCGTCGACGCCTTCAATAGCGCTAATCTGAACGAACGAAGCAGCGTAGGCTGCCGCCTGTAATCGCTCACCCTCTTCCCCTTCACGTGCATGAAACCCTTGCTCGGACAGGATTACACTCCGTCGATTGCCTCGGTAGAGCAATGCCTCGCGGTTGAGGTAGTTCGGCAGGACCTCAATGTTCTTGAACGTGATCCTGGGCGTGTCGAAGGCATGCCAAGCCGTGCGATCGTTCCAGAAAGCCGGCTTGAACAGATTTTCAGGATAGGGATGCCAAGCGACATTCCACGGCAAGTCTCCACGCTCACGAATATCGCTAGCCAGTCCGTCGAGCAATTCGCGTCCGGTCATGGCTTTCTTTGCGTTTTCCTTGTGGAATGAAGCCCAATGATGATCGAGCGAGATGAATACCTTTGGTTCATGATGGTGCTCGCGCAATGCGCAATACGACAGTCGAACTTGATCGGCGTACTGGCGGATCACAACACTCGGCGGTTGCTCACCCAGGTTATGCCAGAACCAATGGGACTGGACCTCGTTTCCGATGATATAGCCGCCAATTAGTCCATACCGTTTGTCCTCGCGTGAATAGCGACGCCCAAGAAAACCCATTACGGCTCGATAGCGTCGTTCGGCTTCGGCTGTTGTCGTGTTTGCTGCCACGACACCTGTTGGGGAACCTTCCGTATCGGTCAGGGGATGAATCATCGGATTGTCCTGTGCCGATCGACCGCGGGCCGTGCAAAGAATGATCGCGACCGTATTGATTCCCAATTCTGTCGCCGACTTGATGTCTTGGTCATATTTGCGAACGTGTCCTTCGTCAAAGACGTACGAAATTCCGTCGACCGTGTAGCAGAATTCATCAGAAATACCTGCTGTCTCCTTCTGACCACGAATCAATTGCGTGATGACCATATTCAAGGTGATGTGAGCAACACCCAAATCGGCTGCATCCTTCCAATTCGAAATATCTTGCAATCCTTTGATGCTCGTAGGCCAAGGTATGGGATGCAATGGAGCATTCAGGCCATCAAACCGATCCGCGTATCGGCCATGTCCCAAAGGATCTCCCGACCGATCGACGAGGACGAAGCGGTCATAAAAACGATCGCGGCCCGTCGTGCTTATTCGATCCAGTCTGATCGTCTCAG
>JANMHA010000337.1:0-5075 GCA_031374925.1 Pirellula sp.
ACTGGCAAGCGAGGCCTGAACTTCGCGAGCTAGCAACGGCGACTGCTGCCAGAGCACTTTCAGAATCTGAAGTTCCAGTTCCGTCGGATATTTTGAAGTTGGTCGAGCCATTGGACTTGCTCCTGCATGAATCGCAAAATACTTGTCTAGTTAAATAGACGATATGCGACGGTTATCCGGCAGTCAAGAGGGATCGTCTAGTAATTTAGACGATTGTGGAAAATGCAATCTCACGCCGTTCGACGTATCTGCGAGTTAGACAGAGGTCGTCTTGAAATTGCTCGGTTAGTAACCAATGCCAACTCGCTCCGGTTTGAGACGCCGGAGCGTCGGCGTTTACTCGGCTACCCGCCAAACCTTCAACTCCCAGCAGCTCGCCGGCCCATTCAACCAGGCAAATGGGTTACATTAGGAATGAGTTTACCGCCGCCGCGCCGGAGAATTATTAGTTCGCCAGCCAAGATCATTTGACGCGAGTATTTACACCAAACCATCTCCCAGCATCCATTCCTTTCCAGTATCCATAGGCGTTCCCATGCGAAATACAGCAATTTGCATCTCAGTCGCTACAATTGCGGCACTCTTGATCTTTCTCTCCAACGGAACATCGGCTCAGAACACGGGGGCAATTTCCCAGCAAACACGATGGGATTACAAGGTCATATACATCAACAAACTGGTTGGCGAAGCGGAGGATCTTGACGGCATTGTCAGCGGGTTCGAGAACGGCCTCAAGAAACTTGGTGACGACGGTTGGGAATTGTGCCTAGAGGTTAACGGCGGTGTTGTCTTGAAACGACCGCGATTAGATCGCTAGCACGATCTTGCATTGCTTCTTGTACATGAAATGCCCCAAAGATGGGTATACTGGCGGTTCGAGCCGCTTGGCTTCGATCGCGTCCAACGGACCCATGCTCGGCGAACAAAGCGGTGAACCGGAGTTGCCGATCACCCGGGTTTGAAATGGACAGTCAATCGCGGCAACACCGGTTACCGCAGTCTTTCGTCTGCTCACCAACCGACATAATTTGAGAGGTAGACCTTTGAAGGAAAACCCTTACGAGCCTACAGTCAGCGGGACGCAATCAACGGCAAAGCCGAAGAAAACGGGTCTGCGATTAGCTGGTGAAATCTTCATGTGGTTTGTTACGGGATTCGTGCTTCTAACTTGTGGCTGGCCGATCGCAATCGTTTACGCGATCCTCTGGAATAACAATCGTGGAAATCTGGCGGAAAAAGAACGACTTGAGAACAATGTTCAAGAATGCCCTCAATGCCATCGAGAACTTTCTAAAACCGCAAAAGTATGTCCCCGTTGCGAGTATCGCTTCAGTTGACATGTTTAAATGCACCGCAGAAAATGCAGAACCAAGACGAACAAAAAATTGCAGGTGCGTACTGGAAATGATTTGAATGCAAATGGCTATTAGGGAGTCGGATGACTGTATAGTACCGTCGATAGCGGGTAATACCGAAGGAGGGAAGGCGGTCAAGCCGTCACGCGATTCGAGTCTGGCACCGAACACACGCCGTGGTGAGTTGGCGGTGATAAGCAGGCTCAATCGCATCACAAGTCGAGCCGAACAACATCCCGAAGAGGCGTTTAACAACCTCTTCACGCTGATCACTTTTGATCTGCTAGAGATGTCGTTCGAACGGCTTGAGCGAAACAAGGCCCCGGGGATCGATGGCCGAACGATGTACGACTACGAAGTGAACTTAGCGTCCAATCTCGACGACTTGCTTCAACGTTTGCATCGCCAAAGCTATCGACCAAAACCAAGTCTGCGTCGCGAAATTCCAAAAGGGAATGGCAAAACGAGACCGTTGGGTATCGCTTGCGTGGAAGATAAAATCGTCCAACGGGCGATTGTAACGATTCTTGAGAAGATCTACGAAGTCGATTTTTGCGACAGTTCGTATGGTTTCCGTCCGGGCCGTTCCTGCCATCAAACGCTGGGTAACCTTGGCAAGATCATTGCAACCAAGAAAGTGAACTGGATTTCGGACGCAGACATAAAAGGATTTTTCGATAACGATTCGCATGAGCACCTATTGGAGTCCTTGAAGAAGCGCATCGCTGATCCTCGCATGTTGAAGCTGATCGAGAAGTTCCTTGTTGCGGGTGTGATGATCGATGGCCGTCGTGAGGACACGGATGAAGGAGTTCCGCAAGGTTCTGTTCTTTCCCCTTTGTTAGCGAACGTATACTTGCATAATGTCTTGGACCAATGGTTCGAGCGTGACATCAAGCCGTTGCTACGGGGCGAAGGGTATCTCATACGCTACGCAGATGATTTTATCTGTGCGTTTGAGAGAGAAGACGATGCGAAACGATTTCAAGCCGTGCTGCCAAAACGATTAGGTCGATTCTCGCTTGAGTTGGCTCCCGAGAAGACGAAGTTGCTGAGATTTGGGCGATTCGCCGATAGCGATTCCAAGCGATTGGGCGAAGGTGCCCCAGGCGTCTTTGACTTCCTGGGCTTTACACATTATTGCGGACATATTTGTCGATCACGATACCGATCCAGGTGACGGGCGCGACGTGGCCAAGTTTCTTGCAATACATAAACCAATATCGCCCATATTGATTCATTCGACGAATGCAATTGCTGCGGACTCAATGCTGTTTACTCTCCAGGACGCAGGATGGACTGTCGACCGGATCGCACCAATCGGTGATGATTGGATCGAATCGTATTGGTTTCCAACCGCGATGGACATCATCCGAGGTCAATCCTAACATCCAGCGGATTACCTCTCGAAACCGAAGTAAACGAGAACCATCATCGGCATAGGAGACGGATTTCGCCCGACTTTTGCTACGACATCTAGCTGGGCCGCATTTGGCGGTTCCTCGCCTGGAAGCAAGCCTAGGTCAAGGACGCAACAATCGGAGCTGGGGTAGCGTGCCGAACTCGCACCGGTTTGACACGCCGGAGCGTCGGCGATTGCTCGGCTCCCAGCTAAACATTCACCTTCAAGTAGCTCGCCTGCCCATTCAACCGGCCAGATGAGTTACATTAAGAATGTGTTACCGGTGCCGCGCCATAGACTTACTCGTTCGGCCCCACAAGACACTCACAAGGAATGACCAGATGCGAATAGTTTTTTCAGTGGCCCTGTGTTGCGTTTCCTTTTTGTCCGGTTCCGCTACCGCTTCTGACCTCGACCCGACAGCGGTAGTCAAGCAGGTCGTCACTGCCGTTGGTGGCGAAGACAAATTGCTGCAACTGTTCCGCACCCGCGAGACGGTTAACGCCAGCTCTGATCCAGAGAAGAAGGTGCCAGAGCGGGTATCAGTCTATGAGCCCCCAAAGTATTGGTGGACTGGTAAGAATGAGCGAGTGAAAAACGAGGTAATGCCGGATGAGCCGGCCACGTTTCTGGTTTGGGCATGGACGCTTGGGATACTGACAGACCCGGCGTCCAAATTGGAAGTAATTCCGGATATCGTTGAGTTAGACAAGCCTGCGATCGGGCTGCGAGTAAGCAGTACAGTGACCCCGCCGATGGATATCTATTTCGACAAGGCCGAGAGTCGCTTAGTCCGTGTTGATTGGCGAAGCGATATTCACCGGTTCAGTGATTGGAAAGAAGTCGACGGAGTGAAGTACCCGGCGAAATGCATCGGATTCAAAAAAGGCACAGTCAAGCCATGGTATTTCAGTGAGATCATCGAGTTGGAACGACTCAAGGATTTGCCCGAGGGCCTGAAGCGTAGGTAGAGCCGAACAAAGATCGGCATAGGATCCAGATTTTACCGGACCGCCGCCAACGCCATTTAGCTAGCGTAATTGTCCGCGCTTTGCGGTTCCCCTCTTGTAGCAAGCTTGGGTCGATCGCCAAGCGTCGCGTACCGCAGAGCGGCTGGGTGTCGTCTTGGCCGGATCCTGAGGGCAACGGAGACTCCAGCTCTGAGCCGGTGGACGAGATTTGTAGCGTGAGCAACTGCATCGCCCGCGGGTTCCGGAACGCTAGCGACCCTTTTGGCCTATATGCCAACGCCGATCTGGCGTGGGCGACCGTTCCCGTCGAGAGCCGAGCCGATTGCGCCACGTATGCACATCTACCCCGGCCACTGCCGCTGCCCGCGCCCCCAATGCCTCTGGCGAGACAGATCGGATAGACTCCCGCAGCAGGCGGCCCACAGGTCCCCACGCATGCCGACCGAGCAGTACCAGTGAGATAAGCCAGGTTGGCTGGATGCGAAACATCCAAGGCCTCACCATCCCCCGCCACTGCTCAGGAATGGAAAGCGGGAACCGGACGAACGAGGCGCATAGCACTACCCCGCGTATGCCGGGCGGATTTCTCGAGGCCAGCATGAGGGCGAGCGGCCCAGAGAATGACTCGCCGACAACCAAAAAGTCGTCGAGGCCTCTGGCTGCTTCCTCGACAAGCGTTAGCAGTCCGTCGTACCCGAGCGGTTTATCCAACGGATATGACACAGTAATTGCAGTCAATGACGGCGGCAGACATGCCAGCAAAGGCGCGAACAACCGACCAGTCCCATCCATCCCTGGCAGCAAAAGTAATTGCACTCGACCTCCGACAGTAGCGTAGCGGATCAAGACGCGTAGTATCCCAATCCCAACCCCGTTTGACGATCCAGACGGATGCCGATGCGATGTTCTCGCTCGCACTGGGGCGTATTGTGTAGGCTCCCCAAGGGCGAGAACGTCGCGGTGCTCGTCCAAGAGAACGGCTTCAACCGGACCAGCCAAATAACCACTTGCTGGATTGCTTGGCCCCTCGGTGACTCTATTTGTCATAAACTTGGCTTCGATTATCTCCTTGTTCCCTCACCTTATCACGAATCTCTTGTTTTGCTTTGTTCAATCGCTCCGGCCAAACAAACGTCGGTGCTTTGGACGGATCGTATCCAGACAAGTGATCGCTCAAACGATCGAGTGGCTTGGTATAGCTTATTACTTCATCACCAAGAACCTCCCTGCAAATTGCGGCGAGACATGGGTCGTACTCGATCAACTCCGCTCGCGTGTTCACATGATTGTGATCGTGATCTGGCTCGCGATTGTTATTGAACCAAGACTGAATACCTTCAGCAAAAT
>JANMHA010000353.1:0-45023 GCA_031374925.1 Pirellula sp.
TACACCAACATTACGCTATGTTTAAGCGGGAGCTTGCCCCCCCACAACCTTGTTTTGGCGTACTACTTAAGGCCCCCCGACTACCGTACACCGCCCCCGCCTCCACCGCCTTAGGCGGTCGAGGCGGGAGCGGAGAGCAGTACTTTAAGGTCCGAACCGCACTTTTAGTACGCCAAAACGGCGTCCGTCGGAGACAAGCTCCGATCGGACGGAAATGCTCTACAGCGTTTCTCTCCGGCGATCCGCGAGGAGTGTCGTTACGTCGCTAATTTTCCTACCCACCAATTTTCCTACCTGTTGCGTTCGTGGAAAGATAGGAAGATTGATATGGTTGGGCCTTTGGCCCGAAATACATCAATAGCGCAACTTCAAAACTCACAAAGGTTAATTAAATCACAGCCTAACTGCGGCGCGGTGCACTATGGTTTTGCAAGCTAAAGCAATCCATTGAATCTTGGGATTTCTTCGGTCCAAGTTGAAAGAAACTGCATTCTGCCTTGTGTCTAATAGTACTGATTCGTTACGGCTACCCCATGCAACTGCAACCGCCTTTCGGCGGCAGTCTTTCACAACCGTATCCAGCACACCCATCGTATCAACCCTATCCAATGCCAGCTCAGCCGTATGCCCCCAACAGTGG
Source organism: Pirellula sp. (assembly GCA_031374925.1). GTDB lineage: Bacteria > Planctomycetota > Planctomycetia > Pirellulales > Pirellulaceae > JBKCUI01. The sequence goes on from JANMHA010000353.1 coordinate 641, forward strand.
GTATAGCCCGAGCACCAACCTTCCGATGTCAATCCCGCCATCGAATCCTTCCAAAACTTAGCGAGGGCCTAGCCCAGCCTTGTGGAACGCACAGAACGGGGTGTGGGAAAGTCAGCTACGGCAGGAGTGATGTTACTTGCTTCTCAAAGTTCCTCCGCAGTTGCTCGGGTGTAACTTCGTTTTCCCAACGGCTGATCGCAATCGTCGCGACTCCGTTTCCAATAAAATTGGTCAGCGCGCGACATTCGCTCATGAACCGATCGATGCCAAGTAGTAAACCGAGCGACTCGATAGGAATACCCGGCACCGCCTGCAGCGTCGCGGCCAGCGTCACGAAGCCAGCTCCGGTGACACCACTAGCTCCCTTGGACGTTAGCATGGCTACGAAAAGCAGACTGATCTGCTGCGTTATGCTAAGGGGCGTGTTGGTTGCTTGGGCTAAGAATACGGCCGCCATTGTCATGTAGATATTCGTGACATCGAGATTGAAACTGTAGCCGGTTGGGACCACAAGTCCGACCGTCGATTCGGAGCAGCCGAGCTGCTCCATCTTCTTAATTAGGCCTGGCAAAGCCGTCTCTGAGGAACTGGTCCCTAGCACGAGCAACATCTCGTCCTTGATATAAATCAGGAATCGAAAAATGGAAAAACCACAACAACCAGCGATTGCGCCCAGCACGACCAAGATAAACAATCCGGACGTGAGATAGAACCCAGCCATGAGCCAAAGCAGACTCCCCAACGATCCAAGTCCATGAGCCCCGACTGTATAGCCCATTGCCCCAAATGCACCGATCGGCGCCGCTTTCACGACGATGTTCATCACACCGAAGAACAGGCCACCGACTTGTTCAATAGCACCAAGAATCGGGCGACCCGTTTCTCCCATCGACGCAATGGCGACCGCCACCAGGATCGCGACCAGCAGCACCTGCAAAAGCTCGCCCGAAACGAATGCTCCCAGGAAGGAACTCGGAATTATGTTGAGAATGAAGTCAACTTCGCTAAGCGACTTGGCCTTTTCACCATAACTGCTCCCGGCTGCCGTAGTTTCCGCAGGAGCGTGATAAACTTCACCAGGAGCCGTGATACCGACCCCCGGCTGCAGGACATTAACCACGACTAGACCGATGACCAGTGCAAGCGTGGAAACAACTTCGAAGTACACGAGCGATTTGATTCCTATGCGTCCCAGTTTGCGCAAATCGCCAACCGATGCAATACCGTGAACGACCGTGCAGAAGATGATCGGTGCGATCATCATCTTCACCAGCTTGATGAACCCGTCCCCTAATGGTTTTAACGACTTACCGACGCTCGGATTGAAATACCCGACAGCGATTCCTAACACGACCGCGATGACAACTTGGATGTAGAGAACGCGAAACCAAGGTTTGGGTGCGGTTGGTGTCGTCATATTGGGTTGGAGTGTTGGAGTGTGTTAGGTGGGAGGATGGTAGTGTGGTAGTGTGGTAGTGTGGGAGTGTGGGAGTGTTGGAGTGTGGGAGTGTGGGAGTGTGGGAGTGTGGGAGTGTTGGAGTGTGGGAGTGTGGGAGTGTTGGAGTGTTGGAGTGTTGGAGTGTTGGAGTGTTGGAGTGTTGGAGTGTTGGAGTGTTGGAGGTTGGAGGTTGGAGGTTGGAGGTTGGAGGTTGGAGGTTGGTAGGTTGGAGGTTGGTAGGTTGGAGGTTGGTAGGACGGTAGGTTGGAGGACGGTAGGTTGGAGGGTGTTAGGTTGAGCGGGAGCTTGCCTCCCCTCAACCTTGTTTTGGCGTCCTACCTAAACGGCCCGGTAACCGCTGCCCTCCGCTCCCGCCTCGACCGCCGACGGCGGTCGAGGCGGGAGCGGGGGGCAGTACTTTAAGGTCGGAGCCGCGCTTTTAGTACGCCAAAACGGCGTCCGTCGGAGGCAAGCTCCGATCGGAGGAAAACGTCCGTCGGAGGAAGCTCCGATCGAAGGAAAATGCTTCAAAGCGTTGGGTGGGAGTATGGGAGTATAAGAGTATGGGAATTTCCGTCTTTTCGCACTCGAACTCGTACTCAGTCCGAAGGACGGTACTCGTACTCGGCAGTTCTTTAGCTTTTCGAGTACGCAATCGCCTGCGGGGCGAACGCTACGGTTTCCACTGGTCCAGCCGCGTTTCAAGAATATTGAGTGGCATGCAACCATTGCGCAAAACTTGATCGTGGAATTGCGGCAAAGAAAATTGATTGCCCAATCTTTTCTCCACACGATTGCGAAGTTCGCTAATCTTGAGTTGTCCAATTTTGTACGACAACGCCTGTGCCGTGTAGGCCATGTAGCGTTCGATCTCGGCAATGGCCCCGTCTTCGCTAATCGGTTCGTTGGCCATCATGTACTCGATAGCTTGCTCGCGGGTCCAGCCTTTCCAGTGCATGCCTACATCGACGACCAACCGAATAGCGCGATGCATTTCGTCACCTAAGGCACCGATCCGTTGCTTGGGATCCGTGTACAGCCCCAGTTCCTTGCCGATCGATTCGCAATACAGTGCCCAGCCTTCGCCGTACGCACCGTACCAGAGAAACCGTGCGAAGCGTGGTAGTTTCTCGTTCTCTTGCTGCAATGAGATTTGGTAGTGGTGCCCGGGAATGGCTTCGTGCAAGAATAGCGATTCCATCCCGCCGGTAATGTTGAATTGGGTCGCGTCCGGTATCGGAGTGTAGAAGATGCCTGGCCGAGAACCATCGGCGGAACCGGGCATGTACTCTGCGCTGGCGGTCGCTTCACGAAAGGCTTCGGTTCGGCGGATTTCAAAGGGGGTCTTCGGGCGATTCAAAAAGGCTTTTTCCAATTGCGGTTCTAGCTTGGATTGAATGGCTGCAAAGAAGGAAATCACTTCGTTTGGCGTTTTGAACGGTTTGTATTTCGGATCGACGCGGAGATGCTCAAAAAACTCCTTGAGCGTTCCCGAAAAACTCATTTGCTGTTTCACCGCTTCCATTTCCTTGAGGATGCGAGCGACCTCCAACTCCCCGATACTGTAGATTTCGTCTGGCGTGAGGGAAGTAGTCGTCCAACGTCGCACCCAATATTGGTATTGTTCGCGTCCCCCCTTCAATTCGAAAATGCCGGTGGTTTGACGAGCTTTCGGAAGGTACTCGTCTCGCAAGAAATCCCCCATACCACGGTAGGCTGGCCCGATCTTTTCGACGATGGCCGTTTTGTATGCCCCCGTGAGTCTTTCTTTGTCCGCGACCGGGAAATGGGCTGGCATCAACTTGATTGGACCATAGAACAGATTCAGTTCGGGATCTTCGCTCACAATCGTCGGGTCGAACATCTGCTTGACCATGCGTTCGACCAGAATCTTGGGGAGGACGTAGTTGTCTTTCATGCCGTCGCGAAAGCGTTCGATGGCTGTCCTCGACCAAACAGAATAGGCATCGATACGTTTAAGCCAATCTTCGTAGTCCTTGACCGTCTTGAACGGGTGACTGCCGGTTCCGCTCCCCATTTGGCCGAACATCAGTGGAAGGCCATCGAATTGGTGGAATGGTATTCGATCAAAATCGAATTTCATTCCTTCCAGCCGCATGCTGAGTTCGTAGTCGAGAATCTCGGCGGCCAATTTCTTGCTTTCGCTTGCGGTGCTAGAATTGATGGCGCGGAGGCGAGCTAATATCTGTTTATAGAACTGCGTTTCCTTGGCCGCGAACCCTTGATCGATATCGATGGAAAGCAAATCGTTGTAACGCGGATCGCCAAAGGCGGTCGCTTCGAGGGGAAACAGAATCAAGAATTGCTCGTGATAGTCCTCGAAGACCTCTTGCAGAGCGGCGTCAGATTCTTGGCCAACTACTGTCTTGAAGGGGAAACTAAACAGTAGGAAGAATATTAGGCAACCACGAACCATTAACGCACCGGTGGACTTTCTGAAATTAAAAATGGATCATTTCATCATTTTGCGTAGCTGAAATCCTGAGAATTCAGTGCAATAGTACTACTCCAGAAAGTGTTCCTCTGCAATATGCCGACACCCTGCCCCCAGAGCTTCGCCTCGGGTTTGTCGACTTTTGCTCCTAGGCTGTGAATTTATTCGCAAGCTGCCTATCATCGAGTGGCACTGACCATTACCAACCAATTCAAAAGGAAGAAAAATGTCTCGTTCCAATCGCAATCGCCGCGACTTTTTGATTAACACGTCTGCTGCGGCCGCATTCGTTCCCTATTTTTTTTCGCAATCGCGGACACTGGCGGACGAAACGAAGTCCAAAAATGATCGGTTCCGGTTAGGCCTGATAGGTGCCGGCGGGATGGCAACGGGCAATATGAAAGCGGCAGCCAGTTGGGTTGACGTTGTTGCGATTGCGGACGTGGATTCCGTTCGAGGCGAGACCTCCAACGAAACAATGAGCAAGGGCAAGGCGGATGTTTACAAAGACTACCGCAAGATCCTGGATCGGAAGGATATCGATGTCATTCATATCGCCACCCCAGACCATTGGCATACCAAACCGCTGATCGAAGCCATGCTGGCTGGCAAAGATGTCTATTGCGAAAAGCCCCTTACGTTGACGATTGATGAAGGCAAACTCATACGCAAGGTACAAAAGCAAACAGGTCGCATCGTCCAAGTTGGGACTCAGCAGCGGAGCACTTTCAACCTTTTTGTAAAAGCCATGGCCTTGGTTCAAGACGGACGACTCGGGAAAATCAAATCCATAACCGTCGCCATCGGGGGAGGACCAACTAGCCCAGAGTTGCCAGTCTCCATCGTTCCGAAGGAATTGGATTGGGATCGATGGTTGGGGCCGTCGCCTAAAACGGATTTTCGAAAAGAGGTTATTAGCCAAAACGACGCAAAGGGAAAAGGTGCAAGACCAAAGTCCAACGGCCATTATGAGTTCCGATGGTGGTATGAGTATTCCGGTGGCAAACTTACCGATTGGGGCGCGCACCACGTCGACATCGCTTCGTGGGCGCTCCAGCTCAATGGCCAAACCGATGGTCCGCTTTCAATTGGAGGTGATGCCACTCATCCTGTGGAGTACAAGGACGGGATGCCTGTGCAGAAGGACCGATACAACACCGCGACCAAATTCCATTTGAAGGCGACCTATCCGGACGGTACGGAACTAATCATTAAGGACAGCGCGCAAGAGCTTGGCTTTCCAAATGGTGTCATGATCGAAGGCGACAAAGGGAAGATCTTTGTCAACCGGTCGAAACTGACCGGTGCTCCGGTTGAAGCGCTCGTGGACCACCCGCTGCCCGAAGGTGCAATTCAAAAAGTCTATAAAGGGCTGCCGATGGAGGAGAACGAACGCAAAGCACACTGGGCATGTTTTCTGAACTGCGTTCGGTCCAGAAAGGAGCCGATTTCGGATGTTCATTCGCACATGAAGATGCTGAATGTCTGCCATCTTGCAGGGATTTCAGCCAGGCTCGGTCGCACACTGCAATGGGACGCGGTCAACGAGCAAATCCAAGGCGACGAGCAAGCCAACGGGATGCTATCGCGCCCCTACCGAGCTGGCTACGCGATTGAAATGTAGTACGGTGCGGCACCTAGGTTGAGCGGGAGCTTGCCTCCCCTCAACCTTGTTTTGGCGTCCTGCGCCGGCAGCGAAGTGCGACGTTTAAAGTCTGAGCCGCACTTTTGGTACGCCAAAACGGCGTCCGTCGGAGGCAAGCTCCGATCGGACGAAAATGCTTCACAGCGTTGCCTAGGGATAGTGAATGACCATGTCTTCCTAAGCCGCTTGGCGCTTCATTCCTGGGTCGCCTACAAGGATCCAATCTTGGCGGTTGATATTACTGTCATCGAGGGTGTTGGGATGATACCAGCTCTTTGGCGCAAAGACCGTTCGATCTTGGCGTTCAGCCAAGTAGGCTCCCCACCAACTAAAGGTGCTGTTGGCGACAACCAAACATTCAGCCGCCGACATTAAACATAGATCTTCGTTGGCCGTGGCGTTGTTGGTATGCTCGACGAAATGCACTGGACAGGGAAGATCTAAATTCTCGCTACACCACGGAATGTCATTCGAGAAAACGTAAACCTCACTTTCAGGACGTCGTTCTAGTTGCGATATCACGCATTCTCGATAGTAGTCCAAGCTCAAATTTCGGGCGGCCATCGGTTTCGTCGTGATGTAGTCACCTCGTCGTAGATGGATCGCGATGCTGGAGGAATTGAGCATCCTATCTCGGATTCGCAAAGTCTCTAAACTCATTGAGACTGCGTGACGAAACTGCTCGCGGACGTTGGTGGTTACATCACGGAAAAAACGTTCGCTTTGCCAATAGCCGACCAAGTAGCTGTTGTCAGGGGCCGACATGTACCTTTCGGCAAATCCAAACGGGCGTTCGCGTACGCGTGTCAGTTCCTTCCCGGCGAACACAAAAGCTTGAAGCAACGATCTCTTGCCTTCACCATACCGCCCTGGAATACGTTTCCGCTCATCGGATTGAAGCTCGCGAGCCCGGATAGAAAACCGATCCAGCATGTAACCGTGGGCTGGTTTGCTAGCGTACGAGGAAACGTCTAGAACCAGCTCGGTATTGTGTTGGTAGGCAAGTTGAGTTCCGAAGGCGTATTGAAAGAGTTGGTTTCCAAGACCACCTTCGAGACGGGCGACAATCATTGAAACTCTCCAAAATACGAACTTGCAAATTCGCAATCAAAACTTCTATTTCTGTCTTCGTCTGTTAGGGGTGTTCAAGTTTAGTTAATCGTTAAATTATGCCTATTTTCACTTTCGAACGGCAATAGGACGCTAGCAGCGTCCACCACGTGGCTTACGTGGCTTACTTGGCTGACACTGCTATCGTCAGCGCTACACCTTCAGCTCGGCGAGCATGTTCGCCAACATCTCCATCGGCAACCCAACTACATTGGATTCGGATCCACTCTCTAGGCGGATCCAGTTTGGACCATCTTGAAACCCAAAAGCTCCCGCTTTGCCGACCCACTGTTCCGTGTCCAAATACGCTTCCAACTCTGCATCGGTGATCGGCTCCATCCATAGGTGCGAAACGTCGACACGAATGGATCGATTCGATGTCCCCTTGTTCCAGAGGCAAACGCCACTATAAACCGAATGCTTGCGACCTCGAAGCCGTTGCAGCATTTGTTTGGCATGCTCCCGGTTCTCCGGTTTACCGAGGATGATCGCGACACATTCGGCCACCGTGTCACAGGACAACACCAAACCAGAATCGATTTTTGCGATGACGTTAGCGGCTTTTTGGTAAGCCAATCTAGCCACCATCTCAGGGGGTGTCTCTCGTGAGCAGATACCGCACTCCGCGTTGGGGTCCGGTTCCAATACTCGAAACTTGTAGCCGAATCGAGCAAGCAGTTCGCGTCGACGCGGCGACGAGCTCGCAAGGATAATCTCGCGAGGGTCCGGTTGAAATGTTGAAGCGGGATGGAGTGACATTGCCAAATTCAGCGAGGTGGCGGCGGCGGTTGATTCGGTGGCGGTTGATTCGGCGGCGGCGGATTGCCTTGTGAGAGTCTGGGACGCAACTGTTCCCAGGATGCTCTCAGCGACTCAAGCAATCGATAGATATGCCCGGATGCCAAGTAAACGCGGCAACTGACTGCCGATTGTGGATAAAAATTCGTGATGAAATCGAAACTGAATTCGTACGGGCCATGCCCAATCATGACAGCGTTGGCATAGGCGCCACTCAGAATCTCATCTCGAAGCTTAAGGTCATCGTAGACCTCCTGTGGATTTTGTCGTCGAAGGTGAGTCGATTGATTGGACGCGGCATTTTGCGAATTGGGGGGATTAGGATTTGTTGGAGGGGGGGTCGGGTTTCCAGTCGATTCTCCGATCGGTTCTGAAGTTGGATTCGATTCGCTAGACGGTGATGAGGTTCCTGCAGCGGGATTGGGCGTCGAACCGGGCCAAACGTCGACCGAGTTGGATTCGACAGCGGCCCCAGGCACTTGGCTCGCTAGATTGGTCCCTACAATTCCTTGCCCAAAAGGAACTGGCTGCGAAACGATCGTGGGTTGCGGGGTCCCGGGCAATTCTCCATATCGTTGTCTAAATAGCTCTACATTGGCGGCCAAGGCATCGATAAATTGGGGCATTACCATGTGTGGGAGGACTACCCGCGCCACAATCATGTTTGGCCGTGGCAGATTCCGTACGAAATCGAGGACGTATTCGGTACCACCTGTGACGACAATGACGCCCGTGCTCACTTCCCCCCGGGCGACATGCTCCGGAATCCTGGCTCGCATGGCAGGCATGTTTTCAAGCGGGTCTGGTCTATCATCTGGTGACGCAGGAAAAGGCATCGTGCAATTCCAAGTGAGATTGTGCAGGGGATAACTGGCATTACGCTCCTTCGCGTTCCAAAAACGCGAGATTACCAAGGATACCAGAATTGCTGCATATTGTCGGCATCCTAGGATCTTGCCCACTAAGCCAACAGCGCCAGAGCGTTTTGGGTTACAATCCTGTGGTAAACCAAGCGGGAATTCCAGTCTGCCACTCCTCTTCTTGTCCTGAATCAGTATGCCCCGGTACGTTGTCCGATGCGGTTTGATGCGTGCTCTTTTCGTGATGAATTCTCGAACCGACCAACAACGTGGCGATATCATCGTTGCTAGAACCAACCGCGGTCTTGAACGGGGCGAAGTCCTGTGTGAAGCGACGGATCATGTTTTGAGTCAAATGAACGATCCGCCGAACGGAAGTATACAACGGAGTGCGTCGGTAGAAGACGAGAACGAATATCGAAACATTTTGGAAAGGCAAAAGCGAAATTTTGGAAAGTGCAAGCAATTGATCCAAGAAATGAGCTTGCCAATGTCGCTGGTGGATTTGGAGATCATTCTTGGTGGCGAGCAAATGATCGTGTACTATTCGGCGGACGACCGTGTGGATTTCCGCGAATTGGTAAAGCGACTTTCCTCAGAATACAAGACCCGAATCGAAATGCGCCAGATCGGAGCTCGTGACGAAGCGAAATTGCTGGCTGATTATGGTGACTGCGGAAAGCCGGTTTGCTGCAACACTCATCTGTCCGAAATGCCTCCCGTATCAATGCGAATGGCCAAACTCCAAAAGGCCACACTGGACCCTAACAAGATCTCGGGTCGTTGCGGACGGCTGAAATGCTGCCTTCGGTATGAAAATGACACCTATGAGGAACTGGCGGCAGAGTTGCCCACAGTGGGAAGTGAGATTGTGACCTCGCAAGGACGCGGTAGAGTAATAGGAGTCGAACTATTGGCCCAACAGCTTTTGCTCATCACGGAAGATAACCGAAGGATCTTGATCCCTGCGAGCGATTGTTTGACCATCTTAAAACGTGGAGTTGAGAACTGATATTACTATGAACGAACACCTACTAGCCATTGTTGAACTAATGCAGCAAGACCAGCGGTACCATTTGGAGGCGTATCAATTCGTTCGGGAGGCGTTGGCTTACGCGCAAAAAATCTTGAAGATGCCGGCCACCAACGACGAAGGGAGCGAAGCCAAGCAAGATCATCATTTGACGGGCCAGCAATTGTGCGAAGCGATTCGCGAGTTCGCTCTAGAACAATACGGATTCATGGCCAAAACGGTTTTGAACAGTTGGGGAGTTCATTCGACCGGCGATTTCGGCGAAATTGTTTACAACCTCATTCGAGTTCGCGAAATGCGAAAAAGCAGGACCGATCATCGGGAAGATTTCGACGACCAATTTGACTTTGACGTCGCTTTTGAACCTCGATTTGAACTGACGACCGATGCGGGCTGATTGGAAGATTCCGTCGTTTGGAGTTGCGACCATCATATTGATTGCGTGGTCCGCCTACTTGATCTGGGTTTGCGTGAAAATAACCAGTGCTTCGAGTCCATGAGTCATTCAAGAATAGCACCTGAAGCGGAAACAAGTTGCCGTTGCGAGGGGTCGAGAATCGCATCTCGTAAATCCACCAGATAGAAATCCACTCCATTCAGATTCGCGCCTCTCAAGTCGCAGCCCACGAGACTCGCTTTCCGCACTAGCTCTGGCGTCTTGTAGACCAATTCCTCCCAGTCGTCCGTGTAGAATCCTGTCCTTGTTCCATGGGAAGGATACGGGCTGCCAACGATGCCACATCGCGTTGATCCAAAGTGAAAGGTTGAACCACTAAGGTTGGCTTCTCGCAGATCGCAGTGCTCCCAGTCGATTTCACCCAGTCTGCAATTCGCAAGACAAGCTCGACACAAACTTGATTCTTGCATTCGCGAGCCCGACAAGGTTGCATCGAAAAGATTGGCATCGTCGAAATTACACCGATGCAACGCAAGCGATTCAAGCGTTGCTCGAAACAGGCTGGCTTGGCTGAAGTTCGTGCGACACAGAAGTGTTTCTCGGAAATCGAGTCCCTCCAACTGCGAACCGTTCAACTGCGCATCGGAAAAGTCCGCGCCCGCGATCTTGCACAGGCTAAATTGCGTACGCTTGGCTTCGCAGGCTCGGAAATTTGCATGGCGCAGATCACAACCAAGAAAGGCGGATTCACTCAGCAATGATTCCGAAAAGTTCGCGCGTTCGAAGTTGGATTCTGTCCAACTCGTCTGGCGCATTTCTGCCCGGCAAAAATTGGCTTTTCGGAACGAGGCTTTGTTGGCTTTGGCGCCACGCAAACACGTATCGATAAACGAAGCGTCTTCCCCCTTGGTGAAAGGGAACAAGGAATCCGTCAAAACGGATTGATCCAAACAAATGTTCGTCAGAATAGCGCCGCCGAATTGCACCCCTTCCAGATACGATCCTGCCCAACGGGCTCCGCACAAGTAAGCGTTTTGGAACTGATAGCCACTCTTTTTTACTGGCTTCCATGTCGGTTCGATTTGCGAAAGGATGGAGACAGACGTCGAGGCATACTTCTCAAAAACGCAGCCCTTCAAGAAATCTGCGACAGCCCTATTGCCTCGCAATCGTTTGCTGACTTCGATTAACTGCTGGCTGCCGTGCAATCTCTGAAGTATGCCTTTGTTTGAGTGCTTAACTAGATCCGCAATGCGATCCGCTTCGATACTTAGGCGGAGTGATGAAATGCCTAAAAGTGACCTGGTTATGGGGTCATCGCATAGCATTAGTAGCTTGTCGAGAGATGGAGAGGCTAGAAGTTGGTCCGCAATCCAATCCCACGATCTAAAACCCCACGACGGGATGATTGGCAACAACTTTTCCAGCAGAAGTTTTTTCAAAATCTGTTGGAAATCCGTCTCCTTAGGATACCTAAGCATCGTCTCGATGATTCGCTGCCAGAGGGAAGCTCCACCGCCTACCAATGCAAAAAACTCTGGTGGGATCCGAGTGATGATAGAGGAGCACTCGACCGCATTGGTTGTAAGCATGTATTGAATGACATCATCTCTATCCCACGGCGCAACCGACAAAGTGTGAGCCGACAGAATGGCCTTGTCGGTGTGAATGGAAACGAGACACGTCTCACCGACATCGTCCCAAAAGAAGGAGGGCGCGATATGAATTCTAGGGTCTCCGCCATAAAAGTTTCGGAGATAAACCAACGCGTTTTCACACTCGGCTCCGTCTAGGAGTACGGCATACCGTGTCGACGCGGACAAGAAGCTCTCTATTATGTCTGTAATCGGGACACGTTCAACACCCTGAAAGACACTTGCCCTTGGCGCAATGAAATCGGATGGTTCAATCAATCGATTCGCCTCCTATTCTAAGAATAGGTGTGATTTTAGCACTACCCCAATCAACCTGTCAAAAGTTTTGGTTGGCTAATTTCGTGTTTGGCTCGTCGAAAACGCGCCGCGTTAACGCACTCTAGCTGAGCAAAAGGTGACCATTCCGAATCCCTGGCAAGGAAACACACCATTTCCCCAACGATTTTAACGATCGAAGATCTTTTTGATTGCGTAAATCGTTGTCGCCCGACCGGCTCGTGCGATGGATGTCGTTAAAGGGATCTCTTTTGGACAAACAGCAACACAGTTCTGGGCGTTACCGCAATCCTGGACTCCACCTGCGGATGTCAAAGCGTCCAAGCGTTCACTGGCCATGTTCTTGCCAACCGGGTGCGAATTGAACAACATGGCTTGAGATAGCGCGTGGGCTCCCATGAATGCCTGATCATACGACGCGTTTTTGCGTGCCGTATAATCTTCTTCGGACTCACCAGGCTGTCGTTGGATTTCGATCTTCGTGTATTGTGGGCAGGCGTCTAAGCAGCAGCCACAGCTCATGCATTGGCTCAGTGGATAATTTTGCTCTTGCTCTTCCCGTGAGATGCGAGGTCCAGCTCCCATATCGTAGTAGCCGTCGACAGGAACCCAGGCTTTTACCCTTTGAAGAGCACGAAAGAGCCTCGAACGATCAATAACCAGATCCCGAATGACAGGAAACTTGGTCATCGGACGCAATTCGATTTCGTTAGCATCGTCTTCCAGTAAACGGTCGACTAGCGCGCTGCAGCTTTGACGCACGCGTCCATTGATGACCATGGTGCAGGAACCACAAACTTCCTCGAGGCAACCACAATCCCAAGCCACCGGCGCAACGCTTTTGCCATCGCTAGTTTTGGCTTGAGCAGCGACTTTCTGTAGGACGCTGATGACATTCATATCAGGTTCGTAAGCGACTTGATGACGCTCCCAATACGCAGGTAAGCCAGGCCCATCCTGTCGGAGGATTCTGACGTTGACTTTCGAAGGGCGGCGTTTGGCTGTGGCTTCGTTTCCAGGTGCAATCATGGGGACTATTCGCGATTGAGTTGGTGAAATGGTTGGATACAACAAGCAATGGACTAAGACTTATGTGACTAAGGCTTAAGTGGCCGCCGCGAGCTGTTTTTTTCCTGATTCGGGATTTTTAGCCGAGTTGGCGGCCGTACGTTCTTTCCATACTTGCTCAATGACTTCGGCTCCGACGAGTCCGTACAGCCGCGGGCGAGGAGCGAGCAGTCGCGTATCGATTTCTTCATACGTGATGTCCGGTTCTGTTCCGTTCCAGGTACACACCGTTGACTTCAAGAACTTCTTATTGTTCGCTTCGAAGGCATCGCACCACCCCTCTGCTTCCGCCCGCTTTTCAACCGGATCGGTAGCTGTCAAACTCGGCATCGAAAAGGCTGGTTTAAAGTGGGCTCCGCGACTCTCATCTCGTTGTAGCGCCCCCTTGAGAATGCATTTGGCGACGGGAAACATATCTTGAACGGCCTTGGTGAAGATCACGTTTTGGTTGGTCCAACTCCCGGTGTCCGATAGCCCACACTTAGCAGCCTTATTGCTAAGCTGACAAATCTTGTCGTACGATTCTTCCAGTTGCTTGTTGTCTCGCACCACGGTCGCTGCGCGCGTCATCACGTCGCCCAACTCCTGGTGAATCAAATAGGGGTTTTCGTCACCAGAGGAATTCGCAAGAAGTTTTCTATGGCGAGCTTCTTGGACTGCGACGGCCTTCTCATAAATGCTCTTTGGCAAATCGCTCGCGGCCTTGTTCCCCTTCATCCAGTTAACGATTCCTGGCCCCATGAACAAACCGCTGAAGATGCAACTCAACAGTGAGTTCGCGCCTAGTCGATTGGCTCCATGGTATTGGTAGTCGCATTCGCCGATGGCATAAAGACCGGGAACGCTGGTCGATTGATTCTTCGGTGAACCGGGCAAAAGGCCGCCGTCCGCGTTGGCTTCGTAATTGACCCAAAGCCCTCCCATACTGTAGTGGACCGCTGGGAAAATTTTCATAGGCTCTTCGCGTGGATCGACCCCTTGAAATTTTTCGTATATTTCAAGAATCCCACCCAGCTTGCGATCCAACTCGGCTCTCGGAATATGCGTCAAGTCCAAGTACACACTCATTCGACTTGGATCGACAGAGAGTCCTTCGTTGACACAAATATTGAAGATCTCGCGTGTGGCGATGTCCCGTGGCACTAAGTTTCCGTACTTTGGAAACCGTTCCTCAAGGAAGTAGTATCGCTCGTTTTCTGGAATTTCTTTGGGATAGCGTGAGTCGTTCGGCTTGCGGGGCACCCATACACGTCCCCCTTCACCGCGAGCCGATTCGCTCATCAACCGCAGTTTATCCGCCCCAGGAATCGCGGTCGGATGGACCTGAATGAACTCAGGGTTTCCCATATTGGCACCGACTTGGAAACATCGACTGGCCGCACTCCCTGTACAGAACACCGACATGGTCGAACGACCATAAATTAGGCCATTGCCGCCGGTTGCGACAACCACCGCGTCTGCGGGAAATGCCCTGATTTGCATGGTGACCATGTCTTGCGCCGCCGCGCCGACACATCGACCGTTGCCGTCCAAAATGGGGCCGAGGAAATCCCAAAACTCGTACTTTTTTACCAAACCTTCGCTCTCACGCCGTCGGACTTGTTCGTCCAACGCATACAGAAGTTGTTGCCCCGTAGTCGCACCCGCGAAAGCTGTGCGCTTGTAAAGGGTCCCGCCGAACCGCCGACGATCAATGAATCCTTCAGGCGTTCGATTGAAGGTGACACCGAGTCGGTCCATCAGATCGATCACCTTAGGCGCCCAATAGGCCATTTCCTTCACTGGCGGCTGATTTTGAAGGAAGTCACCTCCATAGATCGTGTCATCGAAGTGTTTCCACTCGTCGTCACCATCTTGTCGAGTCATGTCGCTAACACTGTTGATCCCGCCCTGGGCACAAACACTGTGAGACCTTTTCACCGGCGTTAAACTCATCAAATCTACTTCAACACCCAGTTCCGCAAGCTTCATCGTCGCTGCCAAACCGGCCAATCCGCCGCCAACCACCAAAACTCGATTACTGCCCATCTGTATTTACCATTCGCAAAGTGCGTGTTCAGTTACGTTTTAGGATCTTTTTGTTCTTATTGTAAACCGAGAGCAGGTTGGAAAAATAACCTTGCGAACGGTTTGAAGGAAAGACGATTCTGCTTTCAAAATCGTTTCCAAACTTATTTTACCGGTTCGGGTTTTGGCTCTTCGATCGCATGCCCTTCGGAACGCTTGTGCTCGTCCGGCGTGATCGTATGTGCTTGAATTCTGGCGTCGTACATTTCGTTTTCCGTTTTTGCAGCTTCTTCTGCGTTCGTGGTCTTGACCGCAACCAACGAACTAAGCCCGGCCGCACCGATAAAGAGGCCGAACAGAGTGCAAACGATGCTAGCGCGTTGCTGAGATTTGGGTGTCAGCCAAACGCCCCAAGTGATACCTGCCGCCCAGATGCCGTTTGCCAAATGAAATGTGCATGCCAAAACACCGATGGCGTAAAAAATCGGCCAAACGAATCCTTTCAATGCCATGGCTAACGAGCTGGCAGCATTGTAAGGACGGAACTGGGCCATACCGATCGGCTCCGCAATGTTCTTGAGCCACCATTCGTTTTGAAACCATCCGTGAAGATGAAACACGTGTGTGAAAATAAAGACAAAAGCCAAGTATCCAGTGATTCTCTGCCATGTGTATCTTCGGTTCCCCGCCAACCGATATTGCTGCAGATTGGATTTCCCGCTTCGGGCTATCCAAACACCTGCTACAGCATGGAAAATGAGCGGCAGGAAGATAAAAGACCATTCGATGGCAGGCAGAAGGGGTAGGCTGTGAATCGTAAAAACATTGTTTTGAAAGACTGACGCCCCTCCGATTAAACTCGCGTTGGTGAGCAGGTGGACGCACATGTACGCTCCAACTGGAATTAACCCACTCAATGAGTGTAGCCGTCGGATTAGAAATTCGTGGCGAAGAAGGAAAGACTGGGGTGGGGCCGAAGTTGCTGGCGAACTCATACAAAGATTTCTTGGTCGATCGTCGAGTTAGGATAAGCGGTTGCAAGGTGGCGAAAAAGTTCTTTCACCGCAGGATGACTGTAGAAGATATCCCAGTTTTAACCGGGAACCAAGGGCATTCCCAAGGAGCGATAAGACGAATGTTACTTGTTGGAGCCCTAGTGGAGACTGATTCGATCGTTAAAACCGACATAAACGGCTTCCATCCGCCCCCAGAATTGTAAGGATATGTAGCAATCACGTCAAAATTTCCGCTTTCGTTGACAGGCTGGATTTTGCCGAACTATACTCATTCGCTGGTGAATTGCCGTCTCCTTTTCACCCGAGCCGAGTCCATCTCCCAGTTTAGGGTTGGTTTCGCTCGCTTGCTCCACCAGCCTGTCGCTTTATTACCAGCGGATGCCAAATGACACTCCTCGGCAAAATATTCACGTTATTGGTTTTACTCCTCAGCGTGGCCTTTTTTATTGTCGCGTTGCTCGCGAATTCTTCCCATATCGATCACAAGAAAAAGGTTTCCGAGTTTCAAACTCAATCCAAAAACTTGGAGAGAACCGTCGATGCACTGAAGAAGACAATTGAGGAGAACAAGACTTCTTTTGCTCAAGAGCAATTGTCAAGAAAGACAGCACTGGCGGAATTGCAAACACAGCTTGGAGCCGCCCGTGAGCAACTGGCCCAAGCCAATACGGAATTGAACGGAAAAGCCGCCACCTTGACCATACAAACGCAAAAACTTTCGGAAACAATCGATCGTGTGGCTTCGCTTACCAAGGCCAACGAAACCTTGAAGACTGAGATCGATAAGATCATCACCGATCGAAATAATCAACGCAAATTAGTCATCACTCAAACAGATAAGCTGAACGCGTTGCTGAGCATTGAATTGGATCTGCGAGCGGAAATGGCTAGACTACAATCCGACGCAACGCTTTACCAAGCCAAAGCCGAAACCGCTGCTTCTGCGTTGTTAAACGCCGGTATCAAAGACTACGATGATGTGCCGCCTACAGATCTCAAGGGCGAAATTTTGGCGGTCAACAATAGCCAACTCGTTGTGGTGTCCGTCGGACGCGATGATGGGCTCCGAGCTGGACACAAACTCGAAGTTTATCGCGGTGGCCAGTACCTCGGCCGTATCGAGATCAAGAAAATCGAAGACGACAGGGCAATCGGTCAGATCCTTGCTTCGTTCCGCAAAGGTTACATTCAAGCTGGCGATAAAGTTGCTGCCAAGATTAACTAGCAGTTCCTGTCTTTTGTCTCTTCTCACAAATCCATTCTTATCTAAAGTATCGATTGAAAAAGCATGGCAGCCGCAAAGCACCCGATTTCCATTTACACGATGATGATGATCCTTGCGGCCATCTTTATGTTCCTCGCATGCATTTTTATGGGTATCGAATGGGCTCGCTATGAAGGCACCGCCCCACGCTCCCATATCGAAAACGCTCACTCGATCTCCAATTGGTCTTAGTCGAACAGCGGATATGCTTTAGACACCCTCCCTCGGGGAGGGTGAACTTTCGCTCGACCCTCCCAGCGGGAGGGTGACTACAGGAAGTATCTGCATTTAGGCGAGGGGAAGTTTGAAATCTACCTATTAACTGTGTGGCACGCTCTGAGGTACGAAGGGCGTGGTGAATCGCTAGATTCATTTGCCACACTTCCCACGCCCATCGCTAATCGCTTTGGGCGTGCCACACAGTGGCCTGGTAGACTTCTGTCTGCCGCTCGCCTTAGATTGCAGTCTGCCTCTCTATTTCTTTTATTCATTCGCCTTATTTCGCGGAACTGGTCCTTTTTCCGGTTCGTCTATTGAATCGATCCGAGTCTCTTCGCGACCCTAGCTTCGAGTAAAACTATGTACCCTCTCCATCGTGTGATTGGTCTCTTTTTTTGTGTTTCGTTCCTCGGATTCTCGAGTGCCCACATGGCTACATCTCAGGAAATTGGATTTAGCGAGCGTTACGCCTTAGCCGAAAACCGGGAGGCTGCCTTGGCAGAGTTGATACCGGGGACGGATACCTATTTCTACTACCATTGCTTGCATAGCCAAACCGTAGGAAAAGTAGCCGAGGCACGCGGACATCTCGACGCTTGGATCGCAAAAGTTGGTTTGAACGAGCAAACCAAACGGATGCAAACTCGGCAATTCATCCTGGAATACAAAACCAACGCGCAAGCCACACTCGACCATCTTCGCTCCGATTTCGGTATCAACATCGACCATGCAGCCCCCCGAAAAGACGAAGCCGCAGAACTGCCAACCAAACTCGATCCCAATGCTCTCGACTGGAAGGCTATCCTCCGTACCCATTCGAACAATCCTGGCGCTGTTGAAACCATCGCCTTGGCGCATCTCGGCCCCTACCTCGATCAACCCGCCAGCACCCGCACTTGGTTGGAACGCATCGACCGAATCGATACCCCTGGTCTAATCGAAATCATCGAACGCGAACTCAACATGCCCGACTCCCGCGGTTTCGGTTGGGCTGCCATTCACAATCAATTGACCACGGCACAACTGCTGGACCTCCAAAAACGCATTCCAAAACTGATCGAATCCAACGCGTTCGTTCAAGCTCGACTGCGTCGCATTCGTCCCAATGACGATTCCTCGCTAGAGGACCGGACCGTTCTCCGAGAGCACCTCATCGCACTCGAGACCTTCGTCTCCGGTCTTCCTGAATCCCAAAATAGCCTCCTCGCTTCAGTTCTCTACAACCGACTTCAATTCGATGAACGCGATGGCAACATGGATCGCGAACGATTTCTTCGCTATATCAAACTCCCGAGCAATCGCCCGTTCTTCAACCCAGAATACGTCGCACGGCAGAATCGTCGGCCGCAGGTCAACCTTGGCGCCAACTACAAGGGAGAAACGCTCCTGGACATGATTGGCGACGACGCACCGCTAGTGCTTCGTTACCTGGAACACTTCTTCAAAACCGATACCAATGTCGACGCTTTTTCAACCATCATCGATCGCGATTACTTGCGACGTGTGTTCGCCTCCACCAAAATCCTGTACGGTATCGGTGATGCGAAAACCTACTACGCCCAGCTTACCCCAGACGAGCAACGCGAACTGCAAGCCCGCATCGAACTCAAGTTTTCGCTCAGCAATCCGACCTACTACCGGCCCGCCGATTCGGTCCGACTTACCTTGGACATCAAGAATGTTCAAGAATTGTTGGTCAAAGTTTACCGCCTCAACGCTCGCAACATTCTCCTCCAGCAAAAGCAGCCCATCGGAACCAACCTCGATTTGGACGGCTTGGTTGCGAATATCGAAAAACGCATCGCCTACGCACAAGCCGCGGACCTGCGACATCGCGAAGTGCTCGAACTGCCAGAACTCGAGGGGGGCGGAGTATGGGTCGTCGATGTCCTGGCTAGCGGCCAACGCAGCCGAACCCTTATCCAAAAAGGACATCTGCATGCAATGCAACGCATGTCCGACGCTGGTGACTCCTTCCGCATCTTCGACGCAGAAGGAAATCACGTGCCAACCGCCAAGGCTCTCTTTGGCGCACGCGAATTCGCACCTGACGACAAAGGGGACATCCTAATTCCATTCGGTAGTGAAGTCCGAACGGATGCGTTGATCCTCATCGATGGCCCCATAGCTTCGGTGCAAATGTTTGTTCATAACAGCGAAAACTACCAGCTCCATGCTGGCTTCCTGCTGGACCCTCAGTCGCTGTTGGCAGGTGCCAGGGCCAGCGTCGTCGTGCGACCAAACTTGCTCTGCAATGGACAGCTTGTCTCGCTCGCCCAGCTTGAAAAACCCATGCTGACGATTACCTCCACCGACTTGGACGGAATCGCTGCCACGCAAACTATTCCTGACCTTAAGCTAGCTGATAACGGAGAATTGGTTCACTCCTTCTTGGTTCCACAACGACTGGCAAGTATCGCAATTACGCTGAGTGGACAAGTGCTCAAGTTGAGCAACGATTCCCGCGTTCCAGTTGCTTCCTCGCATTCGATTACGATCAACGGCATGGCCAAAACGGCCCAAGTCCGCGACTTCTATTTGACTCAAACCAACCAAGGCAATTTGCTTGAGGTGCGCGGCCGCAACGGCGAGCCAGCATCCCGTATCCCGGTCCAATTAGAGTTCAAACTGTTCGGGTTAACGCCAACCG
Organism: Pirellula sp.; assembly: GCA_031374925.1. Taxonomy (GTDB): domain Bacteria; phylum Planctomycetota; class Planctomycetia; order Pirellulales; family Pirellulaceae; genus JBKCUI01. The sequence goes on from JANMHA010000353.1 coordinate 20,532, forward strand.
TAAGCATTCGATTGGCAACGGACGTCAGCGGCATCATCGACCTGGGAGCACTTCCTGATGTCGAGCGATTTAAGGCTTCTGCCGATGCGATGAATCCTCGTGACTTCCAGCTTACCAGTTTAAATCCAACTTGGCCAACCGCATACCACTCACTCAGCGGACAACCCATCGAAGCGGTTTGGAATACCACCGACGGGGCGGAACAAGGACCGCAAAAACTCGGTCCAAACGACAAGCCCTTCTCTCGTATCAGCCTCATCGAGTATCGCGGCGGAGTTGTATTTGCCAACCTCGCGGACAAAATTAGCGTGGACGCTGGCCTCGTCAAAGTCAAAGGCCTAGAACCTGGATCTTATCGCCTCACCGACCATTGGTCCGGTCGCTCCATGCAAATCTTTGTCGTCAAAGGGGAACAGCAAGGGGATACGCTCGTCGGCCAATCGAAGTTCCTGGAAACGAATCGCGTTCGTACCGTCCATGTCCAAGACGTAAAATCGACCGAGGACAAGTTGCAAATCCAGGTGGGCAATCACGACAAATTCACCAGGGTTCATATCGTTGCTGACGCATTCGAACCGCGAACCAATCATGGCGTAAGCCTGCCGGCTCCCGAGTTTCCAATCCTGTCTTATGCTCGCACTCGACTCCCGAGCTTTTACATCAACTCGCTCAAGCTGGACGAAGAATACCAGTACGTACTCAATCGGCAGTTTCTGAAGAAATATCTTGGTAGTCTACTGCCACAACCGAGCGCGATATTAAACCCATGGGAGTTAGCGGTTACCCAAAACACAGCTCAAACCGCAGCCGCTGGCGATCCGATGGCTTCCATGGCACCCAAGATGGCAGCTCCTGGAGCGGCTGGCCGGTTGGCAGAAGATCTCTCTCGAGCGGCAGCTGATGGGTCCCCTGAATACGAATTTCTCAAACGCGGTTGCATCGTGCTCGCCAATGGTCGATGCGACGACAAAGGCATGTTATCTATCGATCGCAAAGCATTCGTAGGTTTGACGTGCATTACCGTGGTCGTCGTGCACCCCAGCGGAACGACCTATCGGACGGTCCACCTCCCGCTCAACGAACCGCGAGAACTCACCGATCGTCGGCTTGCCAATGCGTTTCCAGCCAAAGATCGACTGACCGAAATTCAAAGCGTTCGGGTTTTGCCCAAATCCGACAAGAGCGACCTTGGAGATGCCGCGTCGACTCGAGTCAAAATTTACAGCTCGATTCCGGACGTGTTCCAACTCTATCGAACCCTCTTAAATAATCATGCCGATTGCGACAAATTCGAGTGCCTCACGCGCTGGCCGTCGCTCAAGCCCGAAGAGAAAGAAAGGCACTATTCCGATTTGGCTTGCCACGAGCTGAACTTGTTCTTGTTGGTCCACGATCTGCCTTTCTTTGATCGAGTGGTTCGACCGTATTTGGCCAACAAGATGCAAAAGCAGTTCATGGATGACTATGTACTGAGTTCAGATCTTTCCAAATACGTTCAGCCATGGAAACTCGCCCAACTCAACGCGGTTGAACGGGTGCTGTTGGCCAAACGAATCGCAGCCCAGTCTGGTAGCACCAAACGCTGGATGGGAGACCTAGTCAATTCGATTCCTATTAATTCCGCTGCTCAATCGGTTTTGTTTGCACGCAGTCTTATGAGCTCTGCTTTGTGGGACGACAGCGGTGCGGCTGCAAATTTCAGCTTCTCGTTGGGACTAGAACGACGCGAACTGAAGGAATTGAGTGAACTATCGGCAGTTGCTTTAGGCGATCAACTGACGGACCGTTTTTTCACGGAAGAAGCAGAGGTCGAAGGAGTTGATAAACAAAAGTCGGACTCGATGGATCGCAAAGCGGGAGCTGCCGATACGCGACGAGCATTACTTTCCAAGCGAGGGAGGGGCACCGAAAACAAGCTCGGTCGACTTTACCAATCTCTCGAGTCGACTCGAAAATGGGCGGAGAGCAATTACTTCCGTCTGGCTTTGTCCAATCAAAATGGGGACCTCGTTCGGCCCAACGCGTTCTGGCTGGACTACCTGAATCATTCCGGCGATGCTCCTTTTTTGACTAAGCACGTTGAAATCGCCGCCAGCAATGTCCACGAAGCCCTCCTGGCGATCGCGGTACTCGGCTTGCCCCTCGAATCCAAGCCGGCCACCATCAGCGTCGAACAAGGTCGATTGATTGCCGCCACGAGTGGTGACTCGATTGCCTTCGTTCAAGGTTTGCAAAGCATCGAGCAAAGCACCGATCCAGCCACTGTACTAGCCAGCCAGAGCATCTTCTTGGCCAGCGACACTGGCGAAGAAGCCAAACCGGTCCAGGAGCAATCGCTGATCAAAGGAACCGTCTATCGCTTGCGAGTTGTATTAACCAACCCAACCGCTGCGATGGTCCGAGTGAGTGTTCTGCAACAAATACCACAGGGAGCGATCCCCCTGGAAAACGCCAAGGTTGTGGCTGGACAAAAGCTGGACCTGGCTCCCTTTGCGACCCAAGAACTCAGCACGAAGTTCTATTTTCCACTGTCCGGCTCATTCGAACACTATGGCGCCCAAATCGCCATCGGAGGCAAGATCGCGATTGCCGCCCCCTCATCGAGCATAAAGGTTCTTGATGCTCCCGACGCTATCGACGAGACCTCCTGGTCGTATGTTTCTTCTTGGGGCTCAGACGATCAAGTCTTATCGCATCTAAAAACGGCGAACCTGTTCAAGATTAACCTCGACGCCATCGCTTGGCGGATGGCTAACAAGAAGTTCTTTGATACTTGCCTGGCTCGTCTTACCGAATACGGCATTTTCAATCCAACGCTATGGGCCTATGCCTTCAAACACAATGACGCACTGCGATTGCGGGAGTTCCTGGAGAACAACGCAAACATCGTTGGCCGTGTCGGACCCGTCTTCGATACCGATGTGATGAAAACGGAACCGGTGGATCGCTTGCAATTCGAACATTTGGATTTCCGTCCATTGGTGGTGGCTCGCATGCACCAGTTGGGACCGAAGCGTGTCATTCTCAACGACGGACTCGCGCTGCAGTACGAACGCATGATGGGAATTCTCGCCCAACAAAAAGCCATCAAATCGGAACAACGGCTTGCGTTGGTGTATTACATGCTTCTGCAAAATCGCATCGAGGAAGCCATCGCACATTTTGCAAAGATCGATCCGGCAACGCTGGAAAGCAAATTGCAGCATGATTACTTCGCCGCCTACCTCGATATGACGCATGGCAAGTTTGACGAGGCGGACGCTCGATCGCTGAAGTACGTCACCTATCCGAATCCACGTTGGCGAGATTGGTTTGGTCAAGTGCGATCGCAAATCGCGGAACGCAAAGCGATTCAAGCTGGCAAGACCGCGGACATCGCCAAGACCGAGGACTGGAAAACCGATCCGGCCAACCGATTGCTTACGGGTGCCCGTGAACAACAGAACATCAACGAATCCGCCGGCCTCCCCGTGTTGGACTTGATCCAAGACGGCGACAAGATCGTTCTTCGCCATCGCAATCTCGAGAGCATCGATGTGAAGTTTTACTTGATGGATGTCGAGTTGCTCTTCAGTCGCAGTCCGTTTGCACAACAAGACGGTGGGCGGTTGAACATGATTGAACCGAACTTCGCCGAGGCGATGAAGATCGAGAAATCCGCCTCAGCCAAAGACCAGAATTTGGCGATTCCAGACAAGCTTAAGAACAAGAATTTGGTTATTGAAGTGACCGGTGGCGGACTTACCCGAAACTTGGTCCTGTACGCCAATTCGCTGGTCGTGTACCATTCGCCGAACATGGGACGGTTGCAGGTCTTGACCAAACAGGGGCTTCAGCCGCTCGAGGGGGCTTATGTCAAAGTCTACTCGCGAGACAATTCCGGCGCGGTCAAGTTTTACAAAGATGGTTACACGGATTTGCGTGGGCAGTTCGATTACACATCGTTGAGCACGAACGACTTGGATACAACGCAGCGATTCTCATTGCTTGTTTTGCATCCGCAGCATGGCACCAGCGTCCGCGAATCCGAGCCACCCAAACGATAGTCTTGTTAGGGCGAGCAGTGGTGATCTAAAAGCTCCGATAAAATCGGAGCACTCCAAATTTATTGGTTCATCACCGGTCCAAGTATCGGTGGGTTCGGTTGTCCAAATCCGTTGGGTGCTGGGTTGAGTTGGGGCTGAATCAAGATAGGCCCCAGGTTGGCTCTCGTGGGCGGTGCCGAGACCGCCATTCCTTGACTCGACTGCAATCTCAACTGTTCCCCGCTTGCGATCAACGCCTCTGTCGGAACCACAGGATCAGGAGTCAGTTGAGCATCAATGATTTGTTCATTCCGTATTTCGAACGGCCACAGCGTTTCACTGAAAAAATCAAGGGGCGGAATCGCGTACCAGGGGGGGCTGATTCTACGCAAGAATTTTTCCGTCCGGTAGCCGTCCCGAACCAGTTCAATGTTCCTGGTTCCATAGTACGTGAAGCTGGTCGAGACTGGCGTTAGACCACAAGGATTCTTATCAATGTAAACCATCGCACCAGGAGGCGAAGTTCGAACCGTCATTCTTTTTCGAATGCACCCAGTCAGACCCAAAACCGAACCGCACAGAATCACGAGCGACAGGAATCGAAGTCGTGACACGAATCGTTTCGGACATGTGTTTTCAGGCATTTGCGGTTTCATTTGCAATCGTAAAAAACACTACAATCAATAAGGTTGAGTCAATCGGATGAGTGAGTTGCCTGGAAGTCTAGAAGCCTGGGCGGCAAGAACGCAAGATAGATTAGAGAATATTAGGATTTCTTGAGTAAACCCTTGTATTTTCCGTCGATTCGGCAACGATTGAGCAACCAAGCCTTTTTGCCCACACACAACGAGCTTTTTCCCTTGGCAGTCATCCCCTCGCCTCACTCCAAAATCTCCCACACGACGGGACCTGCATTTCCAGACAGGGAGCCCCTAACACCGCTTTGCAAAGCAACAGGGCACACGCTAGCATTCCTAGCCAAGCTAGTTAGTGGATTCACCGTCCGATGGCTTGGTTCTCAACCCGAGACGTGCCAACGTGTTTACTTTGCAAACCATACTAGCCATTTAGATGCGGTGGTCTTATGGTCCTGTCTACCTAAGGAACTTCGACTTTTGACTCGTCCCGTGGCTGCGCAGGACTATTGGGGTGGCTCGCGGCTGCGACGCTTTTTAGCGAAGTCGTTCAATGCGATTTTGATTGACCGAAAGCAAATCAAGGTGCATCAAAGCCCGGTAGAGCTGATGTTGCGTGAAATCGGGGATGTCTATTCGTTGATTGTGTTTCCCGAAGGCAGCCGTGCCATCGACGGCGAAATGGGAGAGTTCAAGAGCGGACTCTACTATCTAGCCAAGAAACGTCCGGATCTCGAAATGATCCCTGTCTACATGGACAATCTCAATCGCATATTGCCGCGAGGCGAGTTCATGCCGGTGCCGTTGTTGAGCTCCATAACCATTGGCAGCCCAATTTACTTGGAATCGGGCGAATCGAAAGTCGATTTCCTAAATCGAGCGAGCCGCTCGGTCAAAGTTCTTAAAGAACGCTAAGCCGAAGGTATTACATCAAAGTAATCACCCTCCCTCGGCGACGCTGTGAAGCATTTTCGTCCGATCGGAGCTTGCCTCCGACGACGCCGTTTTGGAGCGAAGTGCGGCGGTTAACGGGCCGTTACGTAGGTCGCCAAAACAAGGTTGAGGGGAGGCAAGCTCCCGCTCAACCTAAGCGAATTGTTGGTGGCCCAGCGTGAGTGTGACTCAACCGGAATGTCGTAGCGGGAGTTGACTGAAAGTCGGCGCTCTTCACCTTGACTTGCACACCATTTGCTTGCTATACGCCTAATCCGATGTACTTTTACGAGTAGATGCCTTTTGGCGGACCGATCCAATGCAGCCAGCCAGAACCAGGGACCAGATTGCACTGTTCCAGCGTTGGCTCTTAGCTTGCATCCTCCTTTCCATTTCATCCCAATTGCCGGCTTGTACGAGACCGTTCAAGGATCCAGGTTCCAAGGGACTCATTGCGTCCGCAAGCGACAGGCTGTTTCCGAAGAAAGAAAAGGGACACGATCGCTTGTGGCGGCCTGACCTTGCGATCATGCCATTTGCTGAGTTCCACGACGAAGATATCGTTATCAAGCATGTTCGCAATTGCCGCTATCGATCGGAAACGGATTACGACGTTCGCCACTACGACATGCGATTCGCACTCGCCGAAGTCAACCATATCGACTTCATCATTGTTCCATTCCAAAACAACTCGCTCTTAGCTCACACGATGTTTAGTTTTGGTCTCCGCGATGGACGCCATTTCATCATCTCGGTGGAAGCGAGACTCGACTACGGAGCTTCTTATTCACCCATTCGCGGCATCACCAACAAGTTCGAGTTGATGTACCTTATTGGCGACGAGCGCGATCTTATTCCACTTAGAACTGATGCTCGCAAAGTGGAAGTGTATTTGTATCCAGGCAGAGCGACGCCTGATCAAGTGCAAAACCTCTTGGTTGATATGCTTGAGCGAGCCAACCAACTGCAACGCGTCCCAGAAAACTACGACACGATCAACAACAATTGCACCACCAATTTGGTGAACCATATCAACAAATTACGCCCGGGAAGTATCCCAGCGGACTGGCGTGTCTTGTTGCCAGGCCATTCCGATAGACTGGCTTACGAGCTTGGGCTATTGGATGTTGTCGAGCCATTCGAAATAGCGAGAGAAAAAGCCCGTATCACTTCGGTTGCCAATTTGTACAAAGACAGCCCCGACTTTTCGGCAAAAATTCGCGAGCACGTCTCGCGGTAGCAAGTGAATCACGGCACTCCGTGCCGTGATTTTATTATTGTCGCCTTTCGCTCCGCGAAAGTGCGGCTGGTTAACGCACTTTTGCGGAGCAAAAGGCGACAATGTTTTCGAGCTACACTTTAATCTTTAAGAGTCAAATGGGATTTGCTCAATTGGAACGATTTGGACTCACCCTCCAAAAAAACAACGCGAGCCATGCGCCGAAGCCCACGCCCCTCGACCGACATGATAGTGCCAGGCCCATAGCTGGGATGCATAACCATATCCCCCGCTTCAAATCGATCGACCGGAATCCCATTTGGCGTCGTTGCCGCCGTGACTTGTGCAGCCGTCTTAAGCGCTCCAGTCGGAATCTTACGGTTCAAACTTTCGAGTTTTTTTGAAAACGTTCCTAGTTCATTTGAATTGGAAGTCGCTGATGCTGGGACGTCATCGTCTCCAAGATCATCCAGCAAGATATCCATGTCGTCGGCCGACACAGCCGATTCCTGTGAAACTTCCCAATCGACCGAAGATTCGATTTTGGGTTGTTTTCGCTTGGTGTTAGCCCCCGTCCCCTTCTTGCGTTGGTGTAGAAAACTTTGGGACTCCCAGTCATCGGCATGGGAAGTATCGAAATCGCCATCGCTAAAGTCGTCATCGCTGGCAAACGGCTCACTCAAGTCTACGATCTCCATCTCGGCCCGCGGCAACTCCATCAAGAATGAGCTTGGGCAGCTCATCCTCGAATTCCCGAAGCCTCGCGATTTTGCGATACTTAATTGCAAACGATTCCTGGCACGGGTGATACCGACAAAAAACAAACGCCGCTCTTCCTCCATCTGAGCCGCATCATACATTGATCGCTTGTGAGGCAAGATCTCTTGCTCTACCGCAATAATAAAGACGTTGTCGAACTCGAGCCCTTTGGCCGAATGCAATGTCATCAGCGTCACCTTGTTTTCACTGTCGGTAATGCCGTCCGCATCGCTGATGAGTGTCACCTGTTCTAAGAATCGTTCGATGGCGTTTCCGTCCACGTCTTGTCGATCCACTTCGGCGGCGTCTGCGATGAGTTCGTTGATATTGCCCTGAATGCTTTCGTCAGGTGTCTCGGTCTTCCGTGCCGAAAGATACTTGACGTAATCTGTTTTGGCGACCAATTGCTGGATCATGACCGAAAGTGGACCTCGCGACAAATGCATCAGATCGTCGTAGAGGGCCAGGAACTGCCTGGCGCCAGACGTCGCTTTCTTGCTCATCAGTCCATGCTCGACAACGGCACGCAATGCCACCAGCATTGGTACGTTTTTAGATCGTGCCAGTTCGGTCACTTTGGAAAGGGACTTGTCCCCTAGTCCGCGGGTAGGCACATTGACGATGCGTTCGAATGAGATGTCATCTGTAGGATTGTGGACCAAGCGTAGGTAGGCCAGTAGGTCCTTGATTTCTTCGCGATGATAAAATCGGAAACCACCGATCAATTGATAGTTGAGTTTTCGTCGCAGCAAAGCGGCCTCCAGGAGCCGCGAATGAGCATTGGTTCGGTACAGGATCGCGAAGTCTTTGGGTTTGGCGGTTTTTTCCAAGACCGCGGCGACGATTTGATCCGCAATATGATCGGCCTCGTCTCGGGCAGAAGCATACGAATAGAGCTTGACGGGCCCCCCTGATTCACGCGTCGGAATCAATTGTTTTGCTTTGCGACGGGTGTTGCATGAGATCAACGCGTCGGCAATGGATAGGACCTCGGGAGTGCTCCGATAGTTTTGCTCCAACCGGACTGTAACCACGTTCGGATAGTCCCGTTCGAAATTGAGGATGTTCGAAATATCCGCTCCTCGCCAACCGTAGATCGATTGGTCGGGGTCCCCGGTTACGTTGAGATTTGGATACTCGACCGACAAAGCGCGAACGATCAGATATTGGGCCAAATTGGTGTCTTGATACTCATCCACTAAAATGTACCGATGCTTGGAATCTAATTCGCTGCGTAGGTCCGGGCTAGATCGCAAAATGGATGCCGTGTGCATCAACAGATCGTCGAAGTCGACTGCGTTGTTTTGAAGCAAAAATTTTTGATAGGCCGGATAGACTTTGGCTAGCACTTTGTCTGTACTCGATTGATGCTCACCTTGCATCATTTCCGGCGTGACAACACGGTTTTTAAGGCCGCTCACGCCTTTGGCAATGTCGCCAATATTCAGATGGGTCAGCGAAACCTCAGCCGAGACTATTGCGTGCTGCATGGCCTTTTTTGCGTCGTCGGCGTCGAATATCGAAAAATTCTCAGAAATCCCGACCATGCGACCATAGCGACGCAGGAAGCGCGCGCAGTATCCATGAAACGTCCCGAGCCAAACAGGTTCATCGCCACATAGCTTTTTGAGTCGGCCCTTCATTTCTTGAGCCGCTTTGTTGGTGAACGTCAAAGCCAGAATGGAATAGGGCGATATACCCTGTTCGAGCAAATGCGCTATTCGATGGGTTACAACTCGCGTCTTTCCGCTGCCCGGTCCTGCTAATGTCAGCAAAGGGCCTTCGACGTGGGTTACCGCTTTCCGTTGTGCCACATTCAAATTGTCTAAAATTGCTGAGTTTTCAGTCGCCATACCATTCGCTCCATGCTCGTCCTACAAAAAGTCAGTCCATGCGACAGGCATGCATGAAATATATTCATTTAGGAGGTTTCGAGCGATTCTTTGGCTACGAACTCCTTCTGCACAGTATCGCGTATTGGGGAACTCCTTCCAAGAGCTAGACCTGTGCGTATTGCCTGCCTGCTATAAATGAATACCCTGTGGTTACCCCAGATCATGTAAATCCTCAAAAAAAAGTGCACATGTCAGATTCAACCCTAACTCGCCCAACGAACCTCGCAGCTTTGAGATCAAGTGGCTGGCAAAGCCGCCCTGTCAAAACAGAAATCCGCGCGAATTTCATGCGCATGCTAGCTTCGGGTGAGACGCTTTATCCCGGCATAATCGGCTTTGAAGATACCGTTATTCCGGAACTGAACATCGCCCTGCTTGCCGGCCACGACCTCCTATTTCTTGGCGAAAAGGGGCAAGCCAAAAGCCGCTTGATGCGAACGCTTGGACGATTTTTGGATGAGTACATACCGTTTTTGGACATACCCGAAGTCCCTGTCCATGAAGATCCCTACCATCCCATTACCAAGGCTGGCAAGGATTTCATAAAACACAATACACCCGATCAAGTTCCGATCGGTTGGTGGCACCGATCCGAACGCTACGTAGAACGCCTTGCACCGGGAACAAAGTTCGCAGACGTAATCGGCGAAATCGATCCGTCGAAGCTGACTGGGGGAGTGAGCATGGGCTCCGAATCCGCGTTGCACTTTGGCTTGATTCCACGCATGCATCGCGGCATCTTTGCCATGAACGAGTTGCCCGAACTGGATGAACTCGTTCAAGTTGGCTTGTTCAACATCCTCGAGGAACGTGACGTTCAGATACGTGGCTACCCGATTCGATTCGACTTGGACATCTTCATCTTGTTTTCGGCTAACCCAGGCACGTACAACCGAAGCGGCAAAGTCATTCCCCAGCTCAAAGACCGGATAGGCTCTTTGATTCAAACGCACTATCCAATCGACCGCGATCAGGGAATTCAAATACTTCAGCAAGAGTGTGGGCTCGACCTAGGTGGCGAATACCCTGTGCAAATCCCATATTTCATGACGGAGATCATTGAGGAGATTACAGCACAAGCCAGGAGGAGCAAGTATGTCGATCAAGCATCGGGGGTATCCGCCAGATTTTCGCTTTCCAATTTCCGAACAATGATTGCGTCGGCGCGACAACGGGCTGTTTTGTTGGGCGAGCCACTGGCAGTTCCTCGTATAAGCGACTTGGGGCATCTGTACACTTCCTCTCTTGGAAAACTCGAAGTCGACTTGATGGGAAGCCATCAAATGACCGAACGCAAGATTCTCGACTCGTTGGTCTCAAGCGCAATCAAGACCGTCTTCGAGCAATACGCTACCGAGCACGGCGTCGGACAAATCGCAGAAATTTTCAACAAAGGGGTGCGTATCGAAGTCGGTGATTTACTACCGAGTTCCGCTTATGCGGAGAGACTCAAGCACGTGCCGCCAGTCTGGGAAACAGCCTTTGAAGTGAACGCAACGGACCACCCAGCGGTAAGGGCGTCTTGCGTGGAATTTGTATTAGCAGGCTTGTATAGCTTGGATAAGATCAGCCGTGCAAGCAAGCACGGCAAAGTTAGCTACGACGTGTAAGAAAGCCCCGCCTCGTGACATATCACACTCTCCTCAGGGCGTTTCGCCCTGAGGGTGAGGACCGCCGAGTACACTCGTTTACTTTACGAGATTCATCGGTTTGATCAACTGCTCTTTAAAGAACGTTGCTGGCTTGAAACCGAAACCACTGGGTGCGTACTTGTCGGAGACCGCAGCACTTGCCCTATCGGGAATCTTGCCTTCTAAGCCAGTCATCCAGTAAGCGGCATTCACAACTAACCGACGCAAGTCTTCACTGAGAAAATCGTTGGCGGCACCCATCGTAGTGCAGAATAGCTTCCCGGACTTTCCGCCCGGCATCTGATAGTCCTTGGTCCATGCCAAGGGCATCATCGGATTGTTCTTTGGACCCTCAAGCGGCGGATCGGTCGGCTTCATGCCTTTCAAGACTTGCCCTTGAAGCAATACCGTTGCCGTGCTAGGCAAATGAACCACACCATAGACATCAGACGGACCAAAGACGTCGCTTACGCCTCTGAGAATTGGCAAAGTTTTAGCGGCGTCCGGAATGACACCGCGAGTCGCTTGACTACCGTGATCGCCATGATGCGAAATCCAAGTTTCACCAACGATCTGTTGGCCAAAGCCCCCTTCCCATTCCTTGCTATTGAACGCCCATTTCTTGTACGAGGACTTAGAATCGCCAGGGTAGTTGAAGGGATGTGTCGATGTCCGCAGGGCAATAAAGGGCTTACCCTCCATTACAAATTTCTCCAAGTGAGCCATCTGCCAGTCGGGCAACGAACGGAAACGCAAGCACATGATCATCCCGTCCGCGTCATCGAGGTTGTGCAACCCTGGGATGTTGGATTGGTAGTTGGGATCGACAGTTTGTGTGTCTGGATTGATCGAGGACAACACAACGCATTCGAAGCCGTGCTGTTCGGACAAGATCTTACCCAACATTGGCATTGATTCTTCCGAACGGTATTCTTCGTCGCCAGAAATCAGAACAATCTTTTTCCCTTTACCGGGCAAGCTCGCGTCGGCTGCGCCAGGCATAACAATCCATGGATCAACTTCCTCACGCAAGCGTCGAGCCCAGATGTTGCGGAAGCGAGTCGAATTCCCATGGTCTTGCAAAAGGATCGCCCCAGTGGGTGGATGCGGTTTGTACTTTGCGACTTCTTGGTGAGCCATGGGGCCGATCAACTCTTTGGCATTTTGAACCAATACTCCGTTGTGTAGTACTGTCGCCCGGGCTGGCTTGACCAGCTTGTCACCATCAAATCGTGGTGCTTCGAAGATGATATCGTAAACGTTCCACTTCCCAGCTGGCTTAGTCACGTTGACTTGCGGTGGGAACTGGCCGTAGATGGAAGCTGCCTGGCCGTCGGCATAAGTATCGTTTTCGTGGCTATCCAGGATTTGAATCTCGTATTTTTCCATGATGATGACGCCGCTGTTTCCTCGGCCTTGCGACTCCCCTTTGATGATTTCGGGCGCCGACCACTCGATATGCAATTGCATGTCGCCGAATTCTTTGCGAGTCACTATCGAGCCGCTGCCAGCGACGGCTTCAAAGAATCCGTCTCCGACCTTCCAGGGCGCGGGTTCATCCTTTTTGCCAGCTCGTTTCCATTCCGACAAGTCCTTGCCATCGAATAGAACCGTTGCATCTGCGGGAGCTTGTCCCAATACCTCGCCAGGCTTGACAACGGTGGGACGCGGTCGGAATTTATCATGCACACGCCACTGACTGTTAGGCAGAACCGGTGTGTTGGTATAGCCAACGCCGGGCCCAGGCGGTGTTTGAGCAGTTACCTGCCCGATTATGGAGCTGGAGACAATGGCGAGAAGTGAAAAGAAAGAAAGTGGAGCTGCTAGGGTTTTTCTCATAATGAAGCTCGAGAGGGATTGTAGATGTGTTGGGCGTGCCACACGTAAGGGCGTAAAATCGAGTGGCACGCCCAAAGCGATAGCGGTGGGCGTGGGAAGTTTCGTAAGTGTCTCCAGTGATTCACCACGCCCTTCGTAAACTCAGGGACGTGCCACACGAGTCATTATTTGACCGGTTCACTTTGCTTTCCGGCTTCGATGGCGAAGAGTCGGTTTCGATTGGCAATGTAAATCGAGTCGTTGGCTGCAACTGGCGTGGTATAAAGTGCCGATCCCAGATTGATTTCAGCGATGATATTGATCTTATCCGCAACTTCTAACTTGAAGATCGTAATGTCACCATCTTCGTCCCCGATATAGACCTTGCCGTCGGCGATCAACGGGGAAGCCCAGGAGGAGGCCAACATGTCGTGGGTCCAATGAGCTACTCCCGTCTTAGCATTAAGGCAATGAAGCACGCCTGAGAAATCGGCGATGTAAAGCAGATTATTCTTGATCGCGACGGTGCCGCAAGTGCGATGCATCGTTGATTCAAATTCTTTCGGATCGTTACCAACGTAATGCCATACGGCGGCGGAGTTGGGATTGTCCCGCTCAACGTCTCCATCGGCTTGCACCATGGCTTGCTTACGTTTCGGCGCGACCACCTTTTTCATGTCGGATGAATTGAAGACTTGGGTTGGGCTAACATCCCCACGCTTGGTTGGATCGATGCACCAAAGGTGACCGCCCCCTTCACCGTGTTCTGGGTCTTCGCCGACGGCAACGTAAACCAGACCGTCGTAAATGACTGGCGTCGCGATGATGTGGTTTCGCGTGGCACCGTTGAGTCGATAGATCGAGTCCTTGGGATTGCAATCAAACTTCCAAAGCATTTGAGATTGGCTGCCGTTACCTTTAGGATCAAAGCTGTAGAGCCAGCCATCGCCACCGCCAAAAATAACTTGGTCTTGTCCGCCCAGGTTTGCGGAAGCAGGAGAGGACCATTGACCGTGGAGGATGTTGGCGCCAGGAGTATTGTCTGTCCAAAGGACCTTTCCTGTTTGCTTATTCATGCATATGAAGCTTGGGGCTTTTTCTTCGGGGACGGTCAAGTGAGCGTCATCTACGCCGTTGGAGGTGTTGACGAACAATAGGTCGCCTACTGCTGTAACTGAACAGCTGCACATATTGTGCTGAGAGACGTTGAGTTCGGACATCATATCGAGTCTCCACACGACGTCGGCTTCTTCTTTGTTTTCGTTTGGTTCTTTGTTGAATGGGCCGTCGTTTTCGTTGTCGTTGAAGCCTTCAGTATCTAGGCAAACTACTTCACCGCGGCTCGTCACGTACCAGAGTCGATCCCCTTCGATCATGGGTGCACAGCAGATTCCTTGGTTCGGCCAATCATGAACGCGGCCGGTTGGGAGTTTTTCGCTGCTGTGTTGCCAAAGCAATTTGCCATCTTTTTCGTCGACGCATAGCAGGACACCGAGGTCGACGGTGTTGGGATATCGCTTGACATAGCCGTTGCCGTTGTTCGTGCCGACGTAAACTTTTCCGTTGGCGATAACTGGATTGCCGTAGGTTTCCGAACCAAGCGGCACGGACCAGCGGATATTCATGCCGGTCTTGACATTGAATGCGATAGGCATAGGCCCAGTTTCGGGGACGTTATTGCGTTCTGGCGAGCCACCCCACTGGGGCCAATCCTTGGCTCCAACCTTCATTTTCGCAATGCCGGCTTTTGCAACAGCAGTTGGGTCGTAGTCATCGGCGAACGCCGTATGCGTCCCTAAACTACATAAAGTAAGAGTTGGGAGGAGCAAGTAACGCTTTACGGCCGATCGCATATTTATTGCCTTGTTCGGGGATAATAGTTGAAATGGACCAGTTTGTGGTCGAAATTCCGCGGTAGGTAGGGACGTCAATTATAGCCTATCAGGTACATACCGTGGAATAGTGTCGAATCTCAGGACTTTTTCGGCCAGTTTGGAAACGATAGGCGAAGATCTGATTTCTTTGACAGGTAAGTTGCAATTTCATTGCTTGCTCGCAAACAAAGGCCAAAATACAATTGTGAGCTAACCTGCGCTGCTGCTTTTTGGCTTCTTTACCAATCTCCACAAGAATCCCTCCTATTCCATGACGAATCATTTCTCTCGCCGTAATTTTATTTCCACCGCGACATTTGGCTTGGGGGCTGCGATGGCAATGCCGAGCGCTTGCCTAATTGCCCAGGGCGATAAGCCAAAGCCATTCAAGATTTCGTTGGCCCAGTGGTCTCTTCACAAATCGCTGCAACAAAAGAAGCTAGACAATTTGGACTTCGCCAAAATTGCGAAAGAAAAATTCGGCATTCTCGCGGTTGAATACGTTAACCAGTTCTTCAAGGATAAAGCCAAGGACGAGACGTATTTGGCTGAAATGAAGAAGCGAACCAGCGATCTGGGGGTCACGAATGTTCTCATCATGGTGGATGGCGAAGGTGCACTTGGCGACATCGACGAACAAAAGCGAACCAAGGCAGTCGAGAACCATTACAAATGGGTTGACGCTGCCAAGTACCTTGGATGTCACTCCATTCGAGTCAACGCCGAGACGAAGGCTGATTTCGAGGAGGGCAAGAAACTCGCAGCGGATGGACTGCGTCGCCTAGCCGAGTATGCGAAACCGCTCGATATGAATGTTATCGTAGAGAACCATGGAGGATTGAGCTCCAATGGCAAGTGGTTATCCGAAACGATTCGAATGACTGGCTTAGCGAATTGTGGTACACTTCCCGACTTCGGCAATTTCTATGAATACGATCGATATCAAGGGGTTACCGATATGATGCCACTTGCTAAAGCGGTCAGTGCGAAGAGCTATGATTTTGACGCCGAAGGCAACGACACGAAGATCGATTTCATGAAGATGATGAAAATCGTTTTGGATGCTAACTATCACGGCTGGGTTGGGATCGAGTACGAGGGATCTAAGTTGAGCGAAGACGATGGGATCATGGCGACCAAGAAACTACTTGAAAAGTGCATGGCTGCTTTAGGCTAAGGTGAGCAGCGATATGATAACGACCAATCGTAACCCGACACGTAAGTGAGGGGCTTCCGTGGTTATCCCTCGCTCACGCTTCGGGTTGGGATATCCCAAGTTGCCGCTCGCCTTAGTTCACCAATTCAGAGGAGAGGTAGTTGATGCAAACCAATTCCATGAATGCCTCCGAAATGCCAGACTCCTTAGATCATGAATTTCAGAGTATCCTTTTGGTGGACGACAGTTTCGTGCTGCGCGATCGATTGGCAATAGCCTTTCAAGAACGTGGTTTTCGAGTGGTGGTTGCTGGCACTTGCGACGAAGCGGTCGAATTGTACAAGCATGACCCAACGGAATTGGCTGTAGTTGATTTGAGGATGCCTGGCCGAATCGGTTTGAGCATCATAGCGGACTTGAAAGCAATTCGGCCCAGCGTGCAAGTCTTGATTTTATCGGGCTTTGGAAGCATTGCGACGGCGATTGACGCCATCCGATTGGGTGCGGTCAATTTCCTGCCTAAGCCAGCCGACGCGGACGATATCCTCAACGCCTTCAAACGCGGTGGGTCCGAAGTGCAGATCGTGGACAACGACGAACTAATCCCAGTGCCGACATTGGCTCAAGCGGAATGGGAACACATTCATCGTATTCTGGCCGATTGCAGCAACAATATCTCCGAGGCAGCACGCAGGCTAGGAATCCATCGTCGTTCGCTTCAGCGAAAGCTTCGCAAGCGAGCACCGTGAAGGAAACCCGGTATTCCTATCAGTTCCGAGAGTACGATGGATAGCGCCTCGAAACAAACAAAGAGTATGTTTGATGGTTCTGCCGGCGCGTTCATTGGATATAAATTGTCTGGCAGTTCTCCTCCCTCTATCTTGCATTCACGAGGTGAAGCCGCGACAGGCAACGCTGTAAAGCATTTCGTCCGATCGGAGCTCGTCCGATGGGAGCTCGTCCGATGGGAGCTGGCCTCCGACGGACGCCGTTTTGGCGTACTAGAAGTGCGGCTCAGACCTTAAAGTACCACACTCCGCTCCCGCCTCGACCGCCTAAGGCGGACGAGGCGGGAGCGGAGTGTGGCGGTTAGCGGGCATTACGTAGTACGCCAAAACAAGGTTGAGGGGAGGCAAGCTCCCGCTCAACCTTAGCGAATTGTTGGTGAAAATGCTTCACATCGTTGCTCCCTCCGGGAGGGTTGCTAAACCGGACGATCTCTAGCGGAGTGTGAAGCTAATATAGTCTAATTGCCGGGCCGGAATTCGTGCATTCCCAGCATTCGTACGGTGGCTGCCGGAAGTTTCTGCCCGACAAACTTAAGGCCTTCTAAGCCCAATGCCTTGATCTGCTCCTCCTCATCCAACATCGTTCGATTGACCGACAAGAGGGTGTTGTTTGCTGCACTGCTCTTTTGCTTGAATTGCTCAGCCAATCGCTTGGTTGTTTTCAACGTCGACAGAACCCATTCTTCGCGTTGGTTTACTTCCAAAAGTTGCGTCGGTTCTTTCTGATTCGCCGAAACAATGTCCTGCGAATTTCGCGGCTCGGATCTAGGTTGCGTGAGGAACCAACGACCTGCCAATAGAACGCAAACCAACCCCGCCGCTAGTGCGGTCAATGCCACAGGGGAATGAAATACTGAATCGTTCGTTTTCGAGTTATTGCAAACCTCAAGAGGTGCCGACGTGTCGGGCCGAAGACCATTTGCAATATGGGTGTCGGCTTGTTCGATGAGCTTGCCTTCCAACCGAAGCAGATCGCGTTCGAATTTGCGCAATTGCAGATCGTGGTTGGTCCAGCGTCTGAGCCAGCGGGGCAATCGATCCGAAGTGCGAGCTTGCGATTTCGAATGGACGGATTTCGAATCGTAGAAATACTGAATCAGGAACTTGGCTATGGATCGTATCATGATGGCGGAAAGTGATTGAATCGATTGTTCGAACGATCGCAGTCCATGCGACTAATTTCCTTGGCGAGTTTGCTCCGAGCACGATGCAAATGAACTCGGACACCGATTTGAGTTCTGTTGAGTACGCTTGCGATCTCGTCTATCGACAGGCCTTCGCCATACTTGAGCCAAAGGACGGTGTACTGCGATTCTATCAGAGTCGAACGGGCAAGGCTCCAGACATCGTCGACGACTTCGGACGAAGGATGGTTCCGTCTTGGCGTGTGGAGAGACCGGTCGAATTCAGCGATTTCTATCGGAAACGACTTTGGACGGCGTTTTTCTTTGCGTGCAAAGTCTGTCGCCAATCGATATGCAATCGTAAGCAACCAAGTAGAAAACTGGTAGTTGAAATCGAAGCGGTCGAGGTGCTGAAATGCTTTTGACAGGGACTCTTGTGCGATGTCCTCCGCATCTGCCCGTCTGCCCGCCAAACGACGCTCGATCAAGATGAGCAGTCGCGGCGTAAAACGGTTAGACAACTCGGTCGCTGAATCGGAGCAGCCGGCTTGAACGCGTCGAACCAGGTCATTGGGCTCAACGCTTTTTAACTCCACCGAATCCAAAATCTCTAGCGACTCGGATGGGATCAATTGTCGTTCAATTCTTTCTTAATCATTTCAGCAATCTCGTCAGCTGGCAGTCTGAGTTTCACGCCTATTGCGGTTCCGTCCTGCGAAACCTTGATCTTCTTGATGAATTGGAGAAATTCCTTGACATCGTTGTCTTGATCGTCCATCGATGCAAAGAGTTCGACCATGGCGCTTAGACCTTGGATGGATTGCCGAATTTGTTCGGCCTTTTTGTCCGTTCCCGCTTGCATCGCCGCGCGGACTTCCAACTCGTCGTCCTCCTCTGCAATGGACACGACCAAGGATGACAGAAGGGCCGCAATATTAGCTTGCGGTCCTTTGCCAAGTTTTTCCATCGGCAACTCCAACAATTGTAAGTGGGCAATGACTTTTCGGTCGGATTGCAAGTCGACGGTTTTTAGTGACGAAGTTTCCAGGTTCTTGGCATCTAAACTATCCAGCAAACCAGTAACGGAGGCCTTGTTGGCTCCAACAACCAGGGTATTATTTCCGGCTTTGTTTTTATGGATGGCACCGAATACCTTGGTGTCTTCCCCAGGCGAGGCGGAATGGATTTCGTAGCTGCGATGTTCGGTTTTTTCGTAGCCTGGAACTGCCAGCAATAAACCTTCGATATTTCCAGTGGTTTTCCTAAGCCTGAGCATGCCAAGCAAGGACTTCTCAGGGTGGTCGTAATTCGATGCGCAAATCACGATCCCTTGAATTTCTTCAAAAGGATCCATTCCCAAGACTTCCTGGATCTTGTCGCTTGAAATGTCTTTGGAATTGGCGTTCTTGCCAGCTTCTTTCATGGCTGCTTTCTTTGCCATCTCGAACAGCGACGATCCGACCTTCGACGCCTTGAGCGCTTGCAAATCGACCTGGAGGACGAACTTGGAGTCACTGGGGACACTAATTGAATTTTGAGCGATGGCGTTTGTGCCAAAAGCGAGCAGGAGAGACATGCACAAAAGACCAACGCCGAGGGGACGGCAACCAATGAATCGCATTTTTAAAACCTCTGGTGAAGTGAAAATCGTTCGGGGCTCGGAATGGCCCTCGATTCCAATACCTTGTACGTTGCGCGCCCAAAAATGTTACTGATTCTGAAAAACAATGAGGCACAGCGGTCTTCGCCGTGATTATTGCCCGCTCCAATTGCTTATATTGAAGGGTTTGTGGCACCGTTTCCTCCAAAACTGCACCTACATAAGGGCTCCCCTCCAATGAACGTACCAATGGACATTTCGCGTCGCGATTTCGTGGAGCGCGCTATTCTCGCCGCCACAACTGCACTTGCCGCTGGAACCGCAACCAACTTAATTGCATCTGAGCCCGAACCTGCTCGGCGAGTTGGCCCGAATGACAAACTGCGAGTTGCAACCATTGGTGTGAACGGGCAAGGTGGCTCACATCTTTCCGAATGGCTTAGACTGCCAGATGTCGATGTGGTGGCGATCTGTGATTGTGATCCGGGTGCGTATGAACGAGTGATCGGCAAATTCAAGGATGTTTCCATTCAGCCTAAATATGTTCAAGATGTCCGAAAGTTATTGGAAGACAAGACGATCGATGCCGTTTCGATCGCGACACCCAATCACTGGCACGCATTGATGTCGGTCTGGGCGATGCAGGCTGGCAAAGATGTTTACATTGAGAAACCTTGCAGTCACAACGTTCGGGAAGGTCGTGTGATGACGCAATGGGCTCGAAAGCTTGGTCGCATCTGCCAAATGGGGGTGCAAAGTCGCAGCATGACCGGAATGCGTTCCACTTTGGACTTCGTTCACAGCGGCAAAATTGGCAAAGTTAGCGTGGCCAAGGCGATCTGCTTTCGACGCCGTGGCAGCATCGGCAACGTCGATACGCCAGCACCGATTCCAACAGGAATGGATTTCGATCTATGGTGCGGGCCGGCCCCCAAGGTTGTACCAATTCGCAAAAAGCTTCACTACGATTGGCATTGGGTGGGCGCTACCGGAAACGGCGATTTAGGCAATCAAAACCCGCACGAATTGGACAAGGCCCGTTGGGGACTGGGCAAACAGGAACTGCCCAAACGAGTGCTAAGCATTGGTGGCCGCCTCGGTTACATCGACAACGGCGATGTGGCCAACAGCCAAGTCACCTTCTACCAATGGGACGATGCCCTGCTCATTTCCGATGTCCGAGGATTGGACATCAAATCGAAAGTGACGTTTGGCCTCAAAGGTGTAACTCCTTTCGATGGAGCCTCCAATCTTTGGTACGGCACCGATGGCTATGTGGTCGCCCCGAATTACACATCAGGCGTAGCATTTGACAAAGAGGGTAACGAAATCGGTAAGTGGAGCGGAGGTGAATACAAAGCCCACTTTGCCAATTTCGTAAAAGCCATTCGAAGCCGCAATCACAAAGACCTGCACCTAGATATCGAGGACGGTCACTTGTCCAGCGCGTTGGCGCACCTTGGAAACGTTTCGTGGCGATTAGGGAAGGAAATGAAGCCTGGAACACGCCCCACGCCTTGGTCGAACGACAAGTACATTTCGGAAACACTAGAGAGTTTCGAAGGATACTGTACGGAAAACAACGTCGACTTCAACACGACCAAACTTTCGTTGGGCATGGAACTGACGATCGATCCAAAGACGGAGCTGTCCACCAGTGAAGCGGCAAACAAGCTTTTCACTCGCGAGTATCGCGAGGGATTTGTGTTGCCCGAGGTAGGATGAAGTGCATAACCATTTGTAGCCGAGCGAGGCCCTCGCTCCGGAAGACCGTCCGGTTCAGTCACCCTCCCCGGCCTTACGGCCGACCCTCCAGGCGGGAGGGTGACTTTCGTTGAAATCCCTAGAATAAGGAACCGACGTCACCAAGATTGGATGGCCTCTCGGGTTTTGCAGTACTTCGTTGCTTGAGCCCCAAACGAGCGAAGGGCCTCGCTCGTCCACATTTGAGAAGACATCCGATGCAATCCCCAATTCGACTTTTTCAAATCCTAGTTTTCGTTGCGTTCCTATTAAAAAGCATCGGGTATGGTCAGGAGGTTTTAGGCAGCCCCGACGTGCTCAAGCCGATCGACCTTTCTGGTTGTCAAAGCAGCATCTCGCATTGGCGGAACCTCAGGGATGACACGCGATTCATCCAAGTCGTCGAGGGGCAAGCGACCTACAAACCAACGCAAGTCCGCGAGATCGTTGATAACATTCTTTTGTTTCAACGAGCGAACGGTGGTTGGCCCAAAGATTACGACATGACCGCAGTTCTTACTTCGGAACAACGCGCCAAAGTTCTCGCTACGCGAAGCAACGAAGATTCTTCTTATGACAACGGTAATTTGCATTCCCAAGTGGAATACTTGGCTCGGGCTTTTTCTCAATCGAACGATCCAGGATGGCGGAAGGCATGCGAACGTGGCTTCGATTTCATCCTGACTTCGCAGTATTCGAACGGAGGTTTTCCGCAGCAATTCCCGAGGGCAAAAACCTTTCATGCGCATATCACCTTCAACGATGGAGTCATGATCGGCATCCTCAAAGTGCTCAGGCAAGCTGCAGAAGCGGACCCGCACTTCCGGTGGCTCGATCCAGAACGGCGACAACGAGCCAGCGAAGCAGTCCAAAAAGGAATGGAATGCATGTTGAATTGTCAGATTCGAGTGAACGGAGAACTTACAGGTTGGTGTCAGCAGCACGATTCCGTTACGTTTGAGGCTCGACCGGCGCGCACTTTTGAACTTGCTTCGGCCTGCCCACAGGAAACGACGGACATCGTTCGCTACATGATGCACTTGTCGGAACCAAACAATAAAGTATTGCAATCGACCGATGCCGCAGTTGCATGGTTGGCGAAGGTTCAATTGGAAGGGATTCGAATCGACAAAGTGGCTGCTCCACAAGAAACTTTTTTGCGTCATACTGCGAACTTCGATATCGTTGTTATGCCGGATGCAAACGCTAAGCCGATTTGGGCTAGGCACTACGAAATCGAAACCAACCGTCCCATTTTTGCCGGCCGAGATGGCGTCAAAAGGTTTTCGCTCTCCGAGGTTGAACGAGAACGTCGAACTGGTAGCCAATGGTACGGCAGTTGGCCCACGTCGCTATTGAAGGCGTATCCCGAATGGAGGAAAGCTCATGGTTCCAACTAAAAAACACGAAAGCTAAACATGTTGGATCGAAAAGCCCGATTTTCCATTTTCCAAATGATGGCTGGTACGGTCATTGTTGCTGTCTTCTGCGCTGCGTTGTTTAACGAAAATCAGTGGTGGCGAGCGACGTTAGGAACGATCACGATGGGGATGATTCTTAACGCACTTCTGGCTGCGATTTTTTCTAATGAGGAACGCCGTGCGTTTTCCCTCAGTTACTTTGTGGGGGCCGTTTTCTTTCTGCCAGGATTGTATACGTACGCGGCTTCGCTCCCCTATTTGCTAACGATTACACTGATGGACTTGATAGGTGGCTATACATCATCTGGGCCAAAAAGAGAGAACTTTCTGATTGTCGCAGGAATCTTTTGGATGCAGATCACTTGCCTGTCGTCTGCCATGATAGGCCGAGTTTGGTACCGACGAGCGATTGCAGAACAACACAATCCATCGTAGGGGAATTCGTACCAACTCGCGTAGCAATGCCGTGGCATATATTAACCGAACCTGCTGAATTGATCGTTGAATGGACAGCGGTTCAGCTACACTTACATTTCAAATCTACCTCGATCACTCAAAAACCAAGAGAATATGATGGCCTTCAAAAAAGAGTTCGTGGAAACACTTTTTTTGTCCGTCTGCATAGTCGCCTTCAGCTCGAACTCAGCACACTCGCAATTGACGCGTTCCGACCTGGAAGTGATCCAATGGTTTGATCAACTTTCGTTTCCAAATCTCGAAAAAACGAAGTGCGTTCGTGTAGCGACCGGCAACTGGAGCCGGTCCGGCAATGAGCAGCCGCAAAATACTTTCATTACTGCTTTTCTCTTGAGCGAACAGAAAGAATTGTTTACCGTCTTTACAAGCGACCTTTTCACTCGCACCTACACCAAGACACGCCCCGGAACGCCGGCTCATGAAGTCGTTGCGTTTGAAGTTCGAGATCTCGCGAAGGAAGCGGTCGATCAGCTCTCTCAGTTGACTTCTCCCGAATCGATAAAGAATGCGAGGAACCGATTTGGTGCGCTCGTGAGTGAACGAGTGGAGGTATTCGCATTGGCTCGTGTTTGCGCAGCCCAGAAACTGGATGCAGTTGCTCACCAACTCATCGAATTCGCAGCGACGCTGCCTACGAAAAAGGGCAGTTTCGAAGAATCGCTTGCTGACGAGATTGGACACGCCATGATGTGGCGAGCTGTACTGGATTTTGGTGATCCAACCATACCACGAACAGCGTTATTGACGACATTCCTTAATTTTTGTGATCGGTTCCCAAATAGCGAGCATGCGCTACGAGCAAATGACACCGTGGATATACTCGAGGAAATGCTTGACGAAGAAAAGCTTCGTCCGAAACCAAAACCGCCAACCGAGATGACCAAGCAGGAACGTATCGCCGAGCTGATTTTTGAACTTCGTAATCAAAACGGACAACAGTTGGACCAGCCAGGTTGGTGCGATATTTTTCAAGATCCACGCGGCGAAGAAAGTCCAGCGGCTCAGCTTCGCAAAATTGGGTACGATGCGATTCCGCAATTGATCGAAGCGATGGAAGATCATCGGTTCACGCGTAGTGTGGGATACCATCGCGACTTCTATTTTTCGCATACGGTACTTCGAGTTGGTGAATGCGCAGAAGCCATCATCGTGTCGATCGCTCAAAGGAGTTTTCGCGATCGCGAAAAGAATAATAGCGAACAAGAAGTGCGATTGTGGTGGGATGAATTTCAAAAGAAAGGCGAAGAGCAAGTACTAGGCTCCGTTTCTAAACTGGTCTTGATTTGATTTTCTCTTATACGCCATATTGGTGGATAGGAGGACCAATTATGCGTCATGGATTGAGCGATGAACAGTGGAAAGCAATCGAGGACATATTTCCGGAACCAGCTTGG
>JANMHA010000366.1:0-1555 GCA_031374925.1 Pirellula sp.
GCGCCGTGGCCCTCGGTCAGTTCGTTGAGTTTCTCCAGCATGTTGCGCTCCTCAAAGCTACGATCAAGTTCCATCAGCTTTTGGCTACAAGTTCCATTCTATATGGGCCAAGGCGTACATTTAGCCTATTATTGACTTGTACAAAAATTACCTTCTATGCCCTATTGGAATAGAGGTTTCACCAAAAAGCTGTTGCCCACATTTTTCTCGTGATCGTCCAGTGCGTAGGTCGGGACACAAAGTACTACCGATCATAAGAGTCTCAGCAATGCGTACGGATGTCTCAGGGTCCTGAACTGCCCGATCTACGGAACTGTAAATGGCGTTGCCAACACAAGACAAAAATCAAAGTCCCTTTATGGGTGACTCGTAAGCTCCCTCCGGCTTACCGTCACGCCACATCTGCGTCTCCGCAACCGAACCGTCTGGGCGCAACTTTTTAACAACGCCGTCAAATCCATCTGTCCCACGTTTGAAACTGCCGCTAAGTGCTGTTCCGTCAGTAAACTCGAGCGTACCCAATCCATCGAACAGGTTATCTACGATACGCCCGATGTATCGTTTGTATCGCAAGTTGCTTTTGTATGTCTTTACGCACGTTCCGTTGGCTTTGTCGCCCACGTAGGTTCCTAGATATTCGTCACCATTTGCGAACGTGTACCTGCCCTCTCCGTGGCGCACACCGAAGTAGTTCTCCATGCTCGAGTTAGTTTCGCCCACATACGTAGATCCATCCCGATATGTAAGGTGTTGTTGCTTGGACACGTTGCCACTAAGGTCAAAATCGATGACCCGACCGACCACGCCCCGAAACGGAGAAGTCTGGGGGATCGCGTAATCAACCGTCCAACGCCCAACCATAATGCCGTTTTTGAACGTCCCCCGCCCTTCACCCGTACCCCCCACCGGTTGCGTATCCCACGCGAGGACACCCGAGCCGACAGCCATGCCGTCACTACACTTCCCGCTCCATCTGAATGCGCGTACAAAAGTGATCCGAAGCAAGCACCCTTCCGCGGAGCGCTGTGCCTTCACCAACGAGTTAAGCGCCGCATTAGCATGCTCACCAGTCGGAAACTTGCCCAGATAAGCCATCATCTCAAACGCTGAACGAGACTTCATAGCTCGATCCCACGCCAACGACTCATCCGACTGCTGTTGCGGTTTTGGCGCAACTGCACCGGGCATAGCGGTCGATAGAACACCGGATGCAGATTCAACTTTAGCGGTCGCTGGCGGGGCAGTCGGCCCGTTCGCGGCAAGTTGCTGCGGCGGTCTCGACGGAGGCACCGGTGGTGGCGGCTGAAGTTTTTTTTCCGCGTTTTTCACGTCATTCGATTTGGCGGGCGCTGCTTGCGCAGTGATCGGCGAGCGTCCAACTTCCGATGATTTCGTTGCCACCGGAAGCGCTACGCTTTTCACCGTCTCTGGCACGGCTACAGGCTCTGCGGCAACCGCAGGGGGTTGCGCCGCTGGGCTCGCGCTGGGCTGAGTCGTAGCGACACTCGCAGTTCGCTCAACGGATGGCACAGAACTTTGCACGAGGTCTTGGTGG
>JANMHA010000394.1:0-94457 GCA_031374925.1 Pirellula sp.
ATTCTCGGCTGCTCGTACAGGCTAGGAAGCCGAGGCAAACTAGGTCGGTTCTGTTTCATCCATGTTGATCTCGTTCAAGCCCCGCAAGCCGTCCATATCAATGATGGACCCTGGCTTTAGGACTTCGAGGCGGAGTGTATCGGCATCGGTTTCTGGAATGCATGCCATCACGTAGGACTTGCCCAGGACCCCCATACGTCCGCTGGGAACTTGAACAAAGAGTGCGGTTCCCTCGTCGATCCCAAAGCCGATGAGCGTACGTTCGATCCTCAGTGTTTTGGCCAAACGTTGCATTCGGTTTCGATAAAAGAAATGCTGGTCGACCACCGAGTCTTTGAGCAGATCCAATCCTCGGCACAACTTGGGTACGGTTTTTCCCTCCTCGATCATCACCTTGGTCATGATTGCAGCCCCCGCGGATGTCCCACCAATGATGCCACCGCGATCGAGCAATTCCTGCAAACGAGTTTCGGTTTCGGTGCCAGCGTACAAGTTGGCCAACCAAGATTGCTCACCGCCACTGAACCAGACTGCCGTCGCATTACGCAAAGTATCAGCAAAAGCAGGATCATCTGCAATCTCGCGGCTGGAAGCTTGAATGACTCGCATGGATCCGAATTTCCATCCTTTCCACTCGTTTTTCAAGCGTTTTGTGTCTGCTCGCGTTGCGTCAAAGGCTGGAATGATCACCAGACGGCCATTCCGTCCGCCGGCCAGTTCCCAGAAGCGTTGATTGACAATCGGTGGCATCTCCCCTCCGCCGGCAATGAGCAGTGTTCCGCCGCGGAAACGTGACAAGAACTCGGGTTCATTGGTCGAGTTGTTGGCAGAGTACCAAGTTCCGACGAAAACGGCCGCAATAGAAAGGCTTGCGATCGCTAAGCCGGTCATCCAAAAACCAAGATATTTGCGAGAAAGTCGCGCGCAATGTCCTTGAATCAAGTTCCGAATGGACATGAGAGACGCTCCCGAGAAGAGGTTGTAGACCTAAAAGCCGAAAAGGAGGGTCAATGAGAACGGTCGTTTTTCTCGCCAACCCCAGGGCTTGTTACGAGCAGCTGCTGCAACAAACCTCTGATGAGAAGTACGGTATCGGCGATAGAGTGGTTCGAAGAATAGGAATTAAGTTCTGCTATTTGCTGATTACAAGGTCTGTAAGTGCCAGCGTTTCTCCGAGACGCGGCATTCCGCCATTTTTGGAAGGAATCGGCATGTGCGGTTTGTCTACGCTGAGCGCCGGTCGCGGAGCGAGCCGGCCTACGTGGATCCGTCGCTCCGCCGACGGATGTCCTGTACGCCAACGCCCCTTGCATAAATCGATCCAATGGGACGCACATAAGCCGCGGCAGCATCGCTTTCGACGCATTTTAGGTTTGGTCCAAAGCACCCATCGTTTCAAAAATCGGTAAACTTACAATCCTCCCAACTTGTGCTGAGTCTGCCGTCCAAAGCCCCTTCGCATCGCGAAGAAATCAAAAAAGGAAATAACTATGAAAAAGGTTGCGTTCGTCACTCTAGTTTGGATGTGCCTAAGTCCAGTTTCGCAAGCGGACAACTGGGGACATTGGCGAGGACCAACAGGAAACGGAATTGCTCTCGATGCTTCTCCACCGACCAAATGGAGCCCGACAAAAAACGTCAAATGGAAAGTCGAAATCCCCGGTCGCGGCTCGGCATCGCCTATCGTGTGGAATGATTCAGTCTTCGTCTCGACGGCAGTTCCTTCGGGAAAAAATACGGGACGTCTTCCGAATCTAGAATTCAAGTTGCTTTGTTACGACCGGAACGATGGAAAGCTCAAATGGCAACAAACGGCGGTCGTGGCGACGCCTCATGATGACACGCATAAAACCAACGGTTTTGCCTCCGCTTCACCCTGCACGGATGGCGAACACGTTTACGCTCACTTCGGTTCCCGTGGCTTGTATTGCTATACCATGGATGGCAAACTGGTTTGGAAACGGAACGATTTCGGGCAAATGCAAACACGCAATAGCTTCGGCGAGGGGAGTTCCCCGACACTGGAAGGGGGCAAAATCCTTGTGCCTTGGGATCATGATGGACCATCCGCGCTGTACGCCTTGGATAAGCTGACTGGCAAAACGATTTGGAAGTCCCCCCGGGATGAACCCACTTGCTGGGCAACCCCCTTGGTTGCGGAGCACGCTGGCAAAAAGCAAGTCATTATGAACGGCCAGAGCTTTGCCAGATCCTACGACCTGGAGACTGGAGCAGAGCTTTGGCGTTGTTCAGGACAGACGGAACGCCCTATTGCTTCAGCGGTCGCTGACAAGGGACTGGCGTACGTTGGCAGTGGGCATCGCGGTTCTTTTCTCGGAGCTTTTCGCATGGATGGAAAAGGGGATATCAAAGGCACCGACAAAGTCGCCTGGACCATCAATCGCGATACACCCGATATCGGGTCGCCAATTCTTTCGTCCGGACGGATCTACTTTTACAAAGGTAAGGAAGGATTGCTGACATGTGTTGACGCAATGACGGGCAAGCCATACTACATGGCGTCCAGAATTCCTGGCGTTGAATCGACCTACGCCTCCCCCGTAGCAGCTGGCGGATATGTGTTTTTGACCGCTCGAAACGGCACCACTGTGGTCATCAAGGATGCAAGCCAACTAAGCATAGTGGAAACCAATTCGGTAGGAGAACCAGTCGATGCGACTCCTGCGCCTGCTGGAAACGAGTTGTTTTTGCGTGGTGAAAAGCACCTGTTTTGCATCGCTAACGCAAAATAAACAGCGAGGAGAGGCCGCAGCGAGGACCAGCGTCTCGGAGAGACGCTGCAACGTAGGTCCGCATCTCTGAGGCGGACTTCTGCGATTGTTTGGTTTTTCACTACGTAGAACAGGCAGGCGTTGCCAGACCGTGATAATATGGTGTTTGGTTCTTGCACGCATTGGAATTCAATTGAGTTAATTGCCGAAAATGCAACATTCGCGAAACAACTTATTCCCATACAAAACAGCTCCAGCCCGCTGGCTTTTCCTGCGTGCATTATTCTTGCTCGCAACATCCTTCCTGGCCGTTTTTTTTGAAAAGGGTGTGTCTGCCAAAGATTTCCTCTTAACGATTGGTGGCGGATATGAACCGGCAGGCAATCAAGCCTCGCTCGAAGCCAATGTCCTTTTCTTTCAGCAAGTGGTTAGCGAGCAGTTTCCACCAACCGTAGAACATCAGATCTTCTTCGCGGACGGCTTTGACACTGAAGAAGACTTGCAAGTGATGAGCCCAAAAGCGGAGCCGGCCTCGCCTACCATCGCGTTGCTCGAAAGCGCGTTTGCGATCGATCGCCCGAGCCTGACTTATCGCAATCATCAGGTCCCGAACATAAGCGGTCCAATCAGTCCAAAATCGGTACGAAACGGACTGGACGGGATCGCAGAGAAGTTGTCCGACGGTGATCGATTGTTTGTATACGTCACAGCCCACGGCGCACCTGGCAACAGCAAAGATTTGATGAACACGTCCATTACTTGTTGGCGCAAACAGCCTTTAAATATGAAGACGTTTTCCGAATGGCTCGATCGGCTGCCAAGTGGTGTTCCTGTCGTATTGGTGATGGCTCAGTGCTACTGCGGCGGATTTGCCAATACGATTTTTGAAGGGGGAGAGCCAAGCAAGGGCCTTGCCAAGGCGGTGCGAGTTGGATTCTTCGCACAACGATTTGACCTGCCAGCAGCGGGCTGTCGTCCTGACATTGAGAATGACGAAGAGTACAGCAGCTATTTCTGGGGTGCTTTCTTGGGCCGATCTCGAATTGGAAAAAAAGCCGAGGGAGTCGATTGTGACCAGAACGGCCGCATCTCATTGGAAGAAGCTCATTCTTATGCTGTCGGTGCAAGTCAAACGATCGATATTCCGCTCCGGAGCAGCGACATGTTTTTGCGTCACTATAGCCGGATTGCGGGTTATGGTTCAACGCGTGTAAAAGGCAGCCCATCCGATAGCGCTCTGCCGGATGAGGAACTTGGATTGAGCCCGTTCAACGGTAGCCTTAACGACATTTGCCTTATTGGATCTCTTGGACAGCGCCAAACGATAGTGTCGCTTGCAACGCAACTTGGCTTGTCGCTGGATTGTGAAGTTGCGGAGGTTTTTCAAAAGAACAAAGCCCAATCGGAGCTTTATCAGCAATCTCGCTTCGCGCCAGGTCGTCGCGGCCCAGGTGGGCCTGGTCGACGCGCACCTCGAAATTCTGGTCGTAGGGACTTTCAAAAGGAAATTGTCGAAAGTTGGCCGGACTTGGGAAATCCTTCGGAGTGGAACGACTTGCCATGGCTCTTCGGCAAAGAAGGAGAATCGATTTTCGACGAACTGCGCCAACTACCAAGCTTTGAAGCTTATAGGAAAGGACAGGACGACCGTCGTCTATCCAAGGAAAATGCCACTGCTTCTGAGCTTCGAGACGTACAATTTCGCCGCTTGGTCCATACGATGGAAAGCATTGTATTGACCCAGAACCTTCCTCGCATCGCCGGCCCGGAAATTCAGAATCGCTTTAAGGAGATCGTGGCTCTCGAATCTTCGTTCCTCCATCCTAAGTAAACTCAATCCCCTTGATCAAATAGGACACAGATGGGGCTGGGTACAAAAACACTCGTCTGCTGAAAAGTGATACGTCCCGAATCGGCATCCACTGAGAAGAGTCCTAAGGTATTGGAGAGTTGGCCCGCGGCGAGTAACCATTTTGCATCTGGGGTTAGATTGAAATTGCGAGGGGTCGCGGAACGTGAGTTTTCTCGCTGGACGAACTTCAATTCGCCCTTAACTTGATCAACGGCAAAAATGGTAATCGTATCGTGGCCACGATTGGCGGAATACACAAAATTACCGTTTGGATGGACACGAATCTCCGACGCGCTCTTTGCCTTTTCTCGTTCAAGTTCAGCCGCCGGGACAGTTTCAATCGTCTGCTTGGCAGTCATCGTGCCCATCTTGGAATCGTATTCAAAAACAGTTACTGTCAGCGCTAGCTCATTGAGAACATAGATCCATCGCCCATTGGGATGAAATTTCATATGCCTCGGTCCGCTTCCTGGGGGGACGACTCCGCCTCCATGAGCTTCGATTTTTCCTGTAGCAGCGTCCAGCTTGTAAATAACTACTTGATCGAGTCCCAAATCGGGAACGAACAAGAATCGATTGTCGGGCGATACGCCGGTCCAGTGCGCGTGCGACGCGTCTTGCCGATCCGAGACAACCCTCGATCCCCCTTGATGATCGATCAATTGTGTCCTCTCGCCGAGTGTACCGTTCGGCTCAACAGAAAAAACAGCTACCGATCCACCTCCGTATTGGGCGGTGAATAGAGTCCTTCCAGTTTTGTCCAGCGAAACGTGTGCAGCCCCACCGTCACCGATCGGAATCGAATTTCGGAAACGTAGACTCGGCCTGTCCGGAGATCCTTCGATGGAAAACGCCGCTACGACAGGCACGTTGTCGAGTCCGCCAACCGCATAGAGAACAGGCTTGGTTGGATGCTTGGCGAGAAACCCTGGCCCGTCCATTTCAGCCACCAAGGTTGGTTCACTCAGTTTGCCTCCGCTGGAGTTTAGTCGACAATGATATATACCTCGACTCAATGGGCTTCGCCCCGTACCAATCCAGACGTTCATGTCTTGCGCTCCAGCGGTCAAAGGAATTGCCACTACCCAACTCAAAGCAAACAAAACGCTATTCATTCGAATCGTATGAAATAAACTCATAATGTCTTTCTTCGTATGACCCCGAGCCATAGGCGACGGTCGACCGCCATCCTCAAAAAATCCTTGGATCGCCGTCCGAATTCTCGCGATTTCGGCTACCAAAACGTCGAGTACACGCAGCGGCGTATCGTTCTAGATTTTAACACAGTCCGAGAGCATTGTCCGTCGTCGCCTTGCGTTGATCGGGTCGATCGCGGAAGATTTGCGTTGAAGACCTACCATTGCTGAATTCGTGAGAATTCAGTGCATTCCTTAATCTGCAGGAATTGTATGCCTGAGCCCAGCCCCGGATTGCGTTTCCGCACATTGCTGCAAGTTGAAAAACCGCTACAAATCGTTGGCGCGATCAATGCCCTTTGCGCCATGCAAGCCGCTAGGGCTGGATTTCATGCCCTATATCTCTCTGGTGCTGGGGTTGCAAACGCGTCGCATGGGTTGCCAGATCTTGGCGTCACCAGTTTGAATGACGTCGTCGACGACGCCGTCCGAATCACGGCTGCTTGTTCGTTACCATTGTTGGTGGACATCGACACGGGTTGGGGGACGGAACTCACTATCCAAAGAGCGATTCGTGAGCTAGAGAGAGTTGGAGTTGCCGCAATACACATGGAGGATCAAGTTGCGGCAAAACGTTGTGGCCATCGGCCAGGAAAAAGCTTGGTGGAACCCGAAGAGATGCAAGCTCGAATCCAAGCTGCGGTCGCCAGCCGAAAGGATCCCGGCTTCGTGATCATGGCCCGTACCGATGCGGTAAGTGTGGAAGGGGTCGATGCCGCAATCCGTCGTGCCAATGCATACGTGACTGCAGGAGCGGACATGATCTTTGCGGAAGCAGTGGAAACGCTTGAGGACTTCCAAAGATTCTCCAGCGAGGTCGACGTTCCAGTCTTGGCTAATTTGACCGAGTTCGGACGCACGCCCCAATTTACGCTGGCCCAACTCAACGAAGCCGGAGTGCAAATGGCACTCTATCCGTTGACGGCTTTTCGAGCCATGAACGCCGCCGCCAAAAACACGTATGAAACGATCCGAAGAAACGGCTCACAGCAATCCATTCTCAGTTCGCTCCAAACTCGCGATGAACTCTACGAAGTTTTGAATTATATGGCGACAGAAAAACGTATCGATCAACAAAGGTTTCAGCCATGAAAACAGTAAATCGAGGTGGACTCGAAGGAATCGTCGCGGGCCAAACCCGTCTGAGCACGGTTGGCATCGATGGTGTCGGATTGACTTATTTAGGTTACTCGATCGAGGACTTGGCTTCGCACGCAAGCTTCGAAGAAGTAGCGTATCTTCTCCTTTACGGAGAACTGCCAAAGGCGCAGGATCTCACCGATTTCGTTCAGCGATTAAAGGATCGTCGCGGAATCCCTTCGCCCCTGAAAACGGTCCTTGAACAACTCCCTGCTTCTTCGCACCCTATGGATGTCCTTCGAACTGGCTGTTCGGTGTTGGGAACGCTTGAGCCAGAGGTTCGATTTGCGGACCAATATCAGGCGGCCGAACGCCTTCTGGCTTGCATGCCATCGATCTTGGTCTATTGGCATCATTTCCAACATTCGGGACGACGTATCGAAGTGGAGCTAGACGTCGATTCCATCGCAGAACATTTTCTCCAATTGTTGCATGGCAAGGTGCAATCCGAATTGCATCGTCGAGCCTTCGATGTTTCCTTGATTTTGTATGCAGAACACGAATTCAACGCGTCGACCTTTACGGCTCGAATTGTCGCTTCGACGCTTTCCGATTTCCATTCCGCAATCACCGCTGGAATTGGTGCTTTGCGTGGCCCGCTTCATGGTGGCGCCAACGAAGCGGCCATGGAATTGATTGAGCGATTTCAAGAGCCCGATATCGCGGAAGCGAGCCTGCTTGAGATGCTTTCCCGAAAAGAAAAGATCATGGGATTTGGGCATCGCGTTTACAAGCAGTGCGATCCACGATCCGACATCATTCAAAAATGGTCGAATCGACTTTGTGAGTCCGATGGACAGGAACAACTTTACGCGATTTCCGAGCGGATCGAGATGGTCATGAGGCGAGAAAAGAAGATGTTTCCAAATTTGGATTTCTATAGTGCATCGGCCTTTCGGTGCCTTGGCATTCCGACCCCCATGTTCACGCCCCTGTTCGTGTTGTCCCGGATCACAGGCTGGGCCGCCCATATCTTTGAACAAAGGGCCGATAATCGGCTGATACGGCCATCCGCAGAATATGTCGGGCCAGCCACGAGAAACTGGGTACCGATGGAACAAAGGTAAATAGCCCTTAGCTGCGTACGGCAGCCTGCGCAACAAAATCCATTCCAACGTGCTTCCTCCAAAGTTCCGTTAGCATTCTTGTTATCGGTCGGTCTTTTGTTCCGATTCGAATGCCATCCAAGGACCCTGCAAACCACACACCGCCGCTCGAACCGGTTAGTATGATTTCCGTTGCATTTGAAAGCTCTTTTGATTCGATATCACGATACTGTATGCGTACATCGTTTTTGAGAAGGAGTCTTTCTACCGCCAGCAACGTGCATCCAACCAGGACGTCTTCCTTTGGCGGTGAGGCAATTCCTCCTTTGCTATCCACAATCAGTAGATTGGCGACGGATGTGTCTGCAATGGTACCTCGCGTGGTCGTGAGAACAGCCAATGCATCGGGCTGTTCGGCGACTGCCTTTGCGTCAGAAAGAAAGTATGGCAATCGACTGCGGCTCTTGATTTGATTGGACCAACAAGTGCTAGGGATCGCCTGGTGAGAACCAATCGCTAGGTCTGTTCCCAGGTTGTACCATTTATCTAACTTGGCAAACGGCAGTTGGCTCATGTGCATTATGCAGTTAGGCCGCGTACCCAACGCATTGCCAGGGGACCATTCACCCGGCGAAAGCAGAAGAACGATGCTAGCATCGCCATGTTCCTGGACCAATGCGTGGTTCAATTCAATCAATCGCTTGCACTGGGGCTCGAAGTCGACTGAAATGGAGGACATGTCGATGGAAAGTTGGCTTGCGCCGCGATTCAGACGGATCTTGTGATCAGAAAGGTCGAGCAGTTTTCCTGCGTAGGTCCGAAAGCGTTCGACAAGAATTGCCCCATGAAGCGTCCCTGCATCCGAAATCGACCACGAAAGTCCTTTTAGCGGAACTGGTTCGAACTGAAGCGTCGAATGCTCCCATCGCAGCGAGATGCTATCATGGAACGATGGATGCATTACAAGTGAAGTCCCCTGGTTCTTTCCAGAGCAAATGCTGGATGAGGGTCCTAAAGTAAGGGCACTCACCGTAATAGCTCTTCTCAGAATGAGTCGTGCCGATCACCGAACCACAATCGTATTGGCGAATTCGCATTTGTCCAGTCAAAGGCTGTGTTGCTCGAGGATCCGAAATGTTTGCAAATCCAGAAAATCCAGAAAAACCTGCCGCAATCGGTCTTGAAAATCGGTCCAGGAATCGAAATCTTCGCAGAATTGGATCTTTCGAATTATAGAGATTCATCAACGAATCGACATGAGTCAAAGCAAGATTGTGTCGGCCGTTGCATTCTATCCAATTCCGGTCAATGGCTGGTGCCACCAACCCGAGCCGAATGTTTAACACTGAGGAAGTGTTCGGCAAAGGGGATTGGGCATATCCCGGTAGAATCCCACCAGCATCCAAATGGAGCCCTCCGGTCACAGCCCGTGCTCCATACGAGAATCCGAGAACACTCAACTGCGGCTCGTTTCGAAGTCGCTGCAACATCCAGGCAAAATAAAGGGATTGGCATTCGGCGGATTCGGCGTTCGAGAACACGTCACGCAAGGGTTTCCGTTCCTTTTGACTTGGCCAAGAGAGCATTAGCAATCGATAGGGTCGATCCGTTTGCTCTTTCAGATATCGGTTTACGATTAGGAACCGCTCTAAAGCGTTATTCCTTTCCATGAAGTTCCCGTGAACGTAAACGATGGTGAGTACTCCCGTCCCAAGGGTCGGTAGAGCTTCCTCGACATTACTTGGAGTCCAACAATGGTCCGACCATTTGTTCACTTCGACATTAGGTTGGTCGAAATTAATACAACGAAATTGGTCGGGCAGATGCCGAGTTGAAATCTCAAAAATCTCGCAGGGTTGTGATGCACTGCGAATTGACGATTGGCAAGCAGGGTCGTCGCCTACCGCTATTCGCGAGACGGAAAGAACGAGAAATACACATACTAAGTAAATCGCAAGAACGAAAAAATCGTTTCGACGATAGGAGCTGTTTAGCAGACTGAAATGAGGGACAGTTTGACCTCGCGATTCGAAGCCAAATGATGTGTTGAATCTATTAGAAAGCAGCATTTGCTACCATCTTTCCTGGAAAGCCCATGAACAAGTCTAAACTCTTTAGTCCGCTTCCGATCCGTAGACAGCCTGTCCCGTTCTTGTTGAAACATTCGAGACGGGCCAAGAGGCTTGAAGGCCGCTTGAGTAAATCCATTGCTGGATAACTGTAACACCTAAATAGGATACAGAGCGTTAGGAAAACTTTTTCGATCCGGAAAAGTTTTATATGTTTGCTTGCACAACCGGAATTGCATCGTAGAGTTGTGCGGGAAAATGTGCACCTTTGCCGGTAGTCACAACAGAGTTCAACGGGAGACTTGGGAAATGAAACGAACGACATTGATTTCGGCCAGCTTGTTGTTGGCTTTTGCAGGATGCACATGCGGACAAGGCTGGAGACCAAACACTTTGACTCGAATGAACAATCGCCTCCATGGCAAAAGCAATGTTGGCGAGCCATGCGACGCCGGTTGTCGCGAAGCATCGAATGGAGCTGCGGTTGCGCATGGTGGTTGCGAGTCCTGTGGGGCAGTAGGAAGCTTAAACTACGGCGGCTACGAACAGATTGGGGATGCCTATGAAGTCCCGACTGGATCACCATATACTGTCGGTCCTGCAACTTCTTTTGTGCAGCCAGGCTATTCATCAGGACAGCCAACCACGAATCGCATGGAGCCGATTGCTGCCAAGCGAGCGAATTAGTTGGGCGAGCGGCAACAGTGTTTATACCGGGAGGGAGAGGCTCCTGCCGAACCAAAGCCAAGCTCGACAGGAGCCTCGCTCTCCCATTAGAACCCTTGGCAGGTTGTTTTCACTCTGCCACTCGCCTTAGGGCGCGGTCGCCTTTCGCAAAAAGTAAATCGTTGGTACAAATCTGTTGCTTTTTGCTTCCGATTTCAGACCGACAAGAAACTTATACTTTGGCAAGTGCAGCGAAAAAGACCCTGGCTTTTTATCCAAATCAGACCGGCACAACGACGACAGGAATCCTATTGGTCGTTGCTGCTGCAGTCCTTTGGAGCAGCAACGGTTTTTTCACTCAATCCACTTTGCTCAATGGTTGGCCGCGCGAATCGCGTGGCTCCGTGATTGCATTTTGGAGAGCCAGCTTTGCCTGTTTGCTCCTTCTGCCGATGGTCCGGAAACCCACCTTTCATTGGGCTATGATTCCAATGACGATGTGCTTCGTCGGAATGAACTGGACCTTTCTTACGGCGATTTCGAATGGATCGCCAGCCAACACCATTTGGCTTCAGAATCTCGCACCAGCATGGGTCATGATCGGAGCAGTTTTGCTTTTTCGAGAGCGAACCGTCATCCGAGACTGGGTGATGCTGACAACTTGCGTTGCCGGTGTCCTCTTCATTGTCACCATGGAGTTTTTGTACGAAGATGGGACACCCGAGCACCGTTGGTGGTCTCCCGTTTTGGCAATTGGATCGGGACTTTTCTACGCGGGCGTAATCATCAGCGTCAAGGCACTGCGCAAGCATGAATCCGCGTGGCTCATATCCTTGAACCATGTTGCAACGGCTTTGTTCATGCTGCCATTGGTTTGGTGGAGCGGGGTTTCCTTGCCGAGCGGCTCGATGTGGTTGTTGCTCGCCGGCTTCGGAATGCTTCAAATGGGTTTGCCCTACCTGCTCTTTGCTCGCGGCCTGCGAACAACTCCAAGCCATCTCGCGTCACTCTTGACGCTTTTGGAACCGGTCCTTTTGCCGGTCTGGGTTCACTTTACTCGCAGCGGCGATCCAACGTATCAACCACCACATTGGTGGACATGGGTCGGCGCTGCTTGCATCCTATTTGGGCTTTCGATTCGTTACGCATGGCCTAAGAGAAACGCAATAATGGCAAGCGAAGTTTAATATGCGAGTGATGCATATAATAACCCGGATGATCGTTGGCGGTGCCCAGGAAAACACACTGTTTAACTGCTTAGACTTGGTCCGTGACTTTGGCGACGAAGTGAAATTGATAACCGGTCCGTCCGAGGGAGCTGAAGGAAAACTGCTTTCCCAAACCGATACCCAAGGTCTGTTGATTGAGAGCCATCCCTCGCTGATACGATCGATCTCCCCTACCCACGATAATCGGGCATTGAACGAGTTAAGAGTTGCGATTCGCAATTGGCGTCCAGACGTTGTTCACACCCATAGCGCCAAGGCTGGGCTTCTAGGTCGAGCCGCCGCATGGAAATGCAAGGTGCCATGCGTCCTACATACGGTGCACGGAGCACCCTTTCATCCTTACCAACGCTGGATCAGCCGATGGCTCTTCGTCCAGTGTGAACGTTGGGCCGCAAAACGATGCCATCATATGATCAGTGTGGCGGATGCCATGACGGATTTGATGGTTCATGCAAGAATTGCAAAACGGGAGAAGTTTTCGACAATCTATAGCGGAATGGATGTCGAACCCTTTCTCCAATCCGCCAAAGACCGAGAGCAAACGCGTCAGGAGCTTGGATTCGCTTCGTCCGACGTCGTGTTCGGAAAGATCGCTCGGCTATTTCACCTCAAGGGGCACCGATACGTCATCGAGGCGGCAAAGCAAGTCTGTCGAAATCAGCCGAATGCAAAATTCCTATTTATTGGAGATGGCATTCTTCGGGAGCAGTTCGTCTCCGATATCGAAAGACTTGGATTGCAAAATCGCTTTGTATTTACAGGACTGGTTCCGCCAGATCAGGTGCCAAAATACGTTGGGGCGATGGATGTCTTAGTTCACACCTCATTGCGTGAAGGTTTGGCACGCGCATTGCCTCAAGCAATGATTGCTGGCAAACCTGTTATCAGCTATGACATTGATGGCGCAAGAGAAGTTGTACTAAACCAAATAACCGGCTTTTTGATAACACCAAAAGAAATTGATTCGCTAGCAACCGCCATGCTGGCTTTGGCAAGATCGGCCCGGACACGCGACGAAATGGGGCAAAAAGGTCGAGAGCTTTTCACAGAGCAATTCCGCCACGAAACCATGACCAAGAAAATTCGTGAATTGTATATTCGCGTTTCAGGGCGAGCCACGGATCACAATCGACCGTAACTCCGAAGAATCAGTGAAAGCCTAATGCGTTCAAACCTATTCCGAAGTTGCCAACGTGGATTCACTGCGAGCGTTTGTCTTGACCTCATCGGGAAAGAACCATGCAGGCTTGAATTGACGATCGGCGTACAAGGGCAGCATGTTTGCGAAGAAAGGAGAGCTTGGATCCTCAGAGACTCCGAAAGGCAAACAGCTGATAGCGTTCGTCTTGCCGGAAAAATCGACTATCATTCCGTAGCTTGATCCGCCAGAACAGTAACGTCTCCCGCCCTTTATCTCGCCGTTGGTGGGACACAAAGCAGGGCCAGCCTTGTTGCCAATCCCGCCCGATCCAGCGATTCCAATTTCGATGTCGCCACGTCGAATTCGGCTGAATTCTTTCCAGGGGACATCGATCGAGCCGAACTGCTGTTGTACCTGCTTGGCAACCTTCACGACGCCTAATGCGATAGCCTCTGGGTCCTGTCCATTTACGGCAACATTGAACGCATTGTCTTTCGCCAGATAGTGGAATAGGACGGCGCCTCGCGATTCCAAATCAGTTCGCCTATCCCATTTCTTTAGGAGGGCAATTGAATTCTGAAGTAATTCCTTATCGTCTCCGATGCTCGTTCCTGTGGCTGAGTAAATTCGAGCGATGTACTGGTCGTCCACCTCCACCATCGTATCGGTTGCATAGGTTTTCATCTCCTCAAATGTCAACGATTGGTCATTTCGAAGCAGATGATCAAGCCGACGCAATCGACTGTTGGCTTGGTGGTCGTTCATGTAATGCGGAAAGTCCTTGAGGTCAGGTGCCCCGTCAGGAGTCACGTTTTGAGGCCCGCTGTTCGTATTAACGAGGTAGCCAGCCGATGGGTTAGTCACCTGCGGCAAGTCCTCGATAGGGTGAAAGCCCTGCCAACGAGCCCAGGCTTCATCGCCTGGACGAATTTTGTCTGACGAAATTCTCGTATCCCGTTTAGGAACTCGTCCATTGCTGATGTAGAAGACATCTCCGTGTTTGTCCGCATACAAAATATTGAACATCACAAGTCCCAGGGGTTTTATCGAGTCACGAAAATCGGCCATCGTGGTCGCGCGCATCATCTGGTACAGCTGGTCGGCGCGACTGGCATCATTCGAGATTGGCAAAGCGAACACATAAGCGTTCCCGTCTTTCACAGCGACAACCGGTCCAACGTCGGTCCGCATTGTCGGAATCGCGCGCTCGTCAAAACCACTTTCACGCTTTACGTTGAACTTGTTCAGTGCTATGTCGAACTTTTCCCAACCGTTGATTCCTTTGTATTGAGTTGGATCGTCTGGGCTGACAGCAAACCTAAAAACATCGCCTAGATCGGGCCCGTTGACCGTCATGCACCAGGCGGTCTGTTCCGTACGTCCCATCGAAACATAGGGACTTCCTAGGAAGCACGCTCCCATGGCGTTGATTTCGGGGCCGACGAGATGCATTTCGTACCAACGAAAAAAACTGCTCAAACGCAGGTGTGGATCCATCGAAAGCATGCAGGCGCCCGACGCCGATCGTTTGGGCGAAACGGCAAACTGATTGGACCCGAACTCAGCACCCAAATTTGCCACCGGAAGGTTTTGGGCCAATTTGACTCCGCTCGCGACCAAATCGTTGCGGCAGTGACTCAGTGCAAACATAGTATCGATGTACATCGAAAAAGCGATCACTTCGTGTGGCTCGACGGGCTTGATCCATTCAGGAATCTGTTGTCGTTTTTTGTGTATGAAGCGATTCACGCCAGCCGCGAATCCTTCCCATCGAGTTTTGATTTCTGGATCGAGCTGTTTGAATAGTTCGCGTGCGCGACTAGGGATTTGCAGCGATTGAATCAAAACGTCTGTCTGCAACTCGGAAATACCTTCTTGTTCGGCCGCTCGACCTTGGCTACGCAAGTAGTTCATCGCCAGGTTTTCCAACTGATCTTCGGCCTGGACGTATCCGACGCCAAAAAACAGGCTGCGATTGTCGCGAGCGATGATGTGCGGCACTCCATACGTATCGCGAACGATTAAGACTCGACCAGCCTCCGGTGCACCATAGCTATCTGGGGATTCCGCTCTCGAGCATGTCACCGTGCAAGCAAGATTCAGCATGAATACAAGCATCGGAAAAAGCGATTTCATAGTTGATTCCGCATCGTTGGGGACAATCGATATTCTATTAACCACGCATCGGCCACTGAAAGTGCAACGATTCTAGAGGTTGTGGGGTATAAATGCTATACGCTGTGCCACAATGGAAAGCCGACAGTATTGCGTAGTTTGAGTCCATAATCGCATAATGCCAATGCGTTTCGTATGTCCCGCCAAATTTAGGCCAAATGATGCATGCACCCAGTCGACTTCGACAAAAATCCAAGCTGTCGTTTCGCAAGAAGATCCTCTTTTCAGCGGTTACGACGGTCCTCTTTTTCGCGGTGCTCGAGTGCGTTCTGACGCTAGTTGGAGTTGCGCCTCAGACGAGCACCGAAGATCCTTTTGTAGGATTTTCAGGACAATTACCATTGATGGAATTGTCGACAAATGAACAAGGAGAGCAGATACTCTCCACGGCCTTAAACAAACGTCATTGGTTCAATGCCCAGTCCTTTCCGAAGACCAAAAGCAAAGGAACAAGGCGCGTTTTTTGTATGGGTGGATCGACAACCTATGGCCATCCCTATTGGGATTCGACCTCGTTTCCAGGATGGTTGCGAGAATTTCTTCCCGTAGTTGATTCTTCCCACAAATGGGAAGTGATCAACGCAGGCGGAATCAGCTATGCGAGTTATCGGGTGGCGGCTCTCATGGAAGAGTTGGCACAATACGAGCCGGATCTTTTCGTGATCTATTCGGTACACAACGAGTTTTTGGAACGTCGCACCTACGAGAGCATGTTTGAGACCTCGCCCCTCAATCTCAATTCACCTGCGATATTGGCTCGTACCCGCACTTGGGCCGTTACGGACCGAATCATCAAACGAGTGCGAAAGATTGCTCCCGCCGCTCCCGCAAAACGCGATTCCACTAAGTCCAACGTTGACGTCTTGCAAGGAGAAGTGGATGAAATCCTCAATCACACTGTCGGTCCAATCGATTACCATCGCGATGACAATTGGCGAGCCAAAGTGCTTCATCACTATGAATCCAACTTGAATCGCATGGTTGCGATTGCACGACGCTCCGGGGCGAAAATTGTTTTCATAACGCCGACGGCCAACGAAAGAAATTGTTCGCCCTTCAAAAGTGAGCATGATCGCAACATGGCACCGACCGACCAAGAACGCATGCGGGCTCTGGTTCAGCAGGCGGAAGACGCTGCGTTATCATTGGACGCCACGAAGACTCTGCCGATCCAGGAAGCCTTGGTAACGTTGGATCCGCGTTATGCGGACTATCAATATCGACTTGGGCAAAACTATTTCGAAATCGATCGATACGCAGATGCGCAGCTTGCTTTTTCGAGGGCATTGAACGAAGACGTTTGTCCGCTACGTGCCATTGATGAAATCAAAAATGCTATCGAACGTGTCTCCCGCGAGTCTCAAGTGCCTGTAGTGGACTTTGATCAGAAGCTTCGCCAATTGTGCAACATTGAGTACGGACACTCGATACTAGGTGAGGAGTACTTTCTTGACCATGTGCATCCCACCATCGATGTAAACCGGCGATTGGCCCTTTGGATCATCGAAGAATTGCAAGCAAATGCGATCGTCCAAGGCAAACGTGTCATCAACATGGTCCTTGCCGACGAATTCTCCTCAGTTGAAGAGAAAGTGCTCGCTAAAATCGATCAGGAGGCGCAAGCCTTCGCGCTGCGTAATCTGGCCAAAGTGCTTCATTGGGCAGGGAAATTCGAGGAAGCGGTTCCACGAGCGAGAGACGTTCTGGAGATAATTCCAAACGATCCTGAGAGTCGATTCCTTCTGGCGAGATGTTTAAGCAACCTAGGGCAAAGGGAGGAGGCGCTTAAGGAGTATGACCAACTCTTCGCAAACGGTGTTGACTACCCTCGAGCTTATCTTCCTTTCGGCCAACTGCTTGCGGAAATGGGACTCTTGGAGCAAGCCAAGGCGTATTTGCTCATGGCAGTCCTTCATGACCCAAAGAACGCAGGATCCTACTATTCTTTAGGGCTCGTTCATCTTCGGCTAAAGGAATTCCAGTTTTCAGTCGAGTCGTTGGAGGAATCGAATCGGCTCTATGCAGACGACTCGCAAACGCTTTTCTATTTAGCGCAGGCCAAGGCTGGCACAGGAAACCATACTGAGGCCATAGCGTTGTATGAAAAAGTACTTTCGAGGGGTGCTCGAGCAGCCAACATCCATTATCAGTATGGACTGTCACTGCTGGAGTCCAATCAGGTGGCGAAAGCAATCCAGCAATTGGAAAAAGCACTTGAAATCGCCCCCGAATGGGAAGAGGTTCAAGAGAAACTGGACATGGCTAGACAAGTCATCGAAAGAGTCGACGTACCATCGTTCCTCGCGCCGAAAGCGAGCTCGCTTGGCAAGTTCATGCGCAGGTCCCAACGTGGCTGCACGGCGATATCGTTGGCTTGCGTCAGGAACTCCTCAATCTGATCGGCAACGCCCTCCAATCCACTCCAAAGAAGCACACTAGTCGGCGGAGGAGCTTGACCACGGAATGACTTCTTGACTTGCGAAGCCAATGGAATCAAACGACAATATCGAAAAAGAACTGGCCAATGTAGCAATTCCGTGGGTGCCGTCCAAGCGTGAGGGGCATGAAAGCAATTAATGGCAAATAAGCAAAAGAGACTGCTAAATGGGCACAAAAGAACTCGGGAAGATCATACGTCGGAAACGGCTTCTGATTACGCGGAAGCTGTTGAGTTGATTTCGCAAAACAGGGGTGAGTGTCGACTGCGCGATCTTGCCGAATTATTCCAGATTAGCAGCGCCTCCGCGCACCGAGCGATCGGGAGGCTAAAGCGCCTGGGACTTGTGGAATCTGAGCCGTACGGCCCAATTCGGCTAACGCGGAAGGGGCGATTGCTCGCTAACCAGAGCCAAGGCTTGCATCAACTTGTCGTTGATTTCCTGATCGCAATTGGGGTGCCCCGCGAGAGCGCGGAGATCGACGCCGAAGGCTTGGAACACCACATCAGCAAAGATACCGAAAAAGCCTTCCGTGATTTTCTTGTTAAGTGGCCGATAGCGAAGTCATCGATCGATTTCTAGCAGATCGACTGCACGTTCGATCACAGCCTTCTCTTGAGAATAGTCGGCTTAAGCGAGTGTTCAGCGGCAGAATGCGACCGCATGGCAATCGTACCTTGACACAAGTTTAGCGCATGCTAAACTATGGTTTAGCGCAGGGTAAAATGATTGCAAAACGGAGGTTTCCAGTGAAGATACGGATTTTTCGAGTTGGCTTTACTTTAGTCGAACTGATGGTGGTCATTGCGATTATCGGCGTGCTCACTTCACTGCTTTTGCCAGCAGTACAGTCCGCTCGCGAGGCTGCCCGTCGTATGAGCTGCCAGAACAATTTGCGACAACTCGCTCTCGGAATTGCCAACTACGAGTCCTCCGTCAAAGCTATTCCGCCTGCCTACATTACGAACACAAGAGTTAACGGAGATTTCTACGGAATATCCTGCGCGGACGAGTATAGAAATTCAACGCCAGGTTGGGGATGGGGAGCGTTCCTATTGCCCTACATCGAACAAGGGCCTCTCTATCAAAGCATCGACTTCATGGAGCCCTGTTGGTCTCCTAAAAATGCTAACAAGGTT
Source organism: Pirellula sp. (assembly GCA_031374925.1). Classification (GTDB taxonomy): domain Bacteria; phylum Planctomycetota; class Planctomycetia; order Pirellulales; family Pirellulaceae; genus JBKCUI01. The sequence goes on from JANMHA010000394.1 coordinate 18,824, forward strand.
CAATCTAAAGTGTCCCTTTTTCTTTGTCCTTCGGCATCCGGTGGCAACGATGGTTTTTTGGTAGAAAAGGCTACAGACCATCGGCATGGGACCCCCATCCTGCTGAGCAATGGAAGTCCCATTCGTTTTTCGCATAGTCACTATGTCACCAATGCAGGTATTCATCAACCATGGGGCCGTGACACTCCATTTTGCTACGATTACGAACAAGGTGAACCGGTAAGCGAGAATGGCGGTGTGCCTGCGTTTTTAGACGGACCCTTTTTTCCAAATTCGCGGATGCCGCTCAAACGCATTACGGACGGATTGACAAACACCATCTTTCTAGGCGAACACAGTTCAATCCTCAGCAATAAAACATGGGTAGGAGTCGTTCCGTCTGCGGTTACTCCTCCGAGATTGGATTTGCGTCGATGGCAATCAGAGAATAACGGGGCTGGATGTCTAGTTGGTGTCCATAGTGGACCAGACACGCACGATCATCCCGAGGTCATTATTCATGCCCCCAATAATCCGTTCGGACACACAGACGAGATGTGGGGCGAGCATGGACCTGGTTGTTCGATCGCGATGGGCGATGGCTCGGTCCGGTTCGCTTCGGCCTTTATCGATCCAACGGTCTGGGTTGCTCTATCAACACGCAATGGCGGAGAGGTTGTTAATGCAGCGGAGTAGCAAAAAACAAGGGAGTAGCAAAAAACAAGTTAGCCATTCTCTCTGGTTTGGTTTCCTAGCTGGGGCCGTGGTTCTCGCATTGGTTCTGGGATGGATGACCTGGATGCGAACTCCCCAATTGGAAGCGAGCGAAGAAGCTATAAAGACCATTGACGCACTTTTTACAGCCATCAATTCGCACGACGAAAAGCGTGTTTCGGCTTGCAAAGACCAGCTGAACAAGCACACTAGCAACGGAAAACTGAGTCCTCGCTCGATGATCGAATTGGCCAAGTGTTGCGAGCAAGCCAATTCTGGCCAGTGGGAGGTTGCGGCCCGAAGGCTATACCGTTTAATCGAAAACCAGTGACCGAATCGCTCCTGCTACCAAGAATTTGCGCCGCACGCAAATCCGAATTCAAGCGTGTCAATGTCACACTAGGCGTGTGCTCCAACGCTAAAATGGGGTGTCTAGATAGTCTAGAACCGAGTGTCGAATTCGGTTGGCGATTGCTTTGATATACTTCAATCGCCAGCATCGTGGAAATCGAATTGAAATTGATCGAAAGTTGGGAAGGATTCGGCCATGCCATTTATTCAAATGCGTCCGACCTTTGAGATGCGGCTTCCGTATTCGAAGGGGGAGGTGCTTCGACGCATCGGCGAGGAATTGGAGAAACCGGAATGGAGCGATACGAGTCTTTTTTTCGATCAATACGTTGAACTCCATGTGCCGAAGTCCGAAATCCGATATTGGTCGCCGCATCTTTCGCTCAGTTTTGATGGGGACGAACTGAACACACTTGTTCATGGGCGATTCGCGCCTAGACAAGAAGTATGGACGCTTGTCTGGGTCATCTATCTTCTGCTCGCATTCTCTGCTTTTTTTGCTTTGGTCTTCACTTGCTCTTTCTGGATGATGGGACAGTCTACTTGGTTCGGACCTGCTGCCATCCTTGCCGTCGCCGGCATTGGAGTGTTATATTTAGTCAGCAAAATCGGCCAGCAATGGAGCACCGATCAGATGGTCTCGCTAAAATCCGATTGGAAGCGACTGCTTGATCGAACGCTTCCGTCTTAGGATAACTTCATAGATTAAGAGCGATGGCAACCACGAAAGCCATGCCATTTCGCCATACGTTAGGAAGTCAAGTTCAAACTGAGCGGCCACCGCTGCTATAAATCGCAGCAGCACCGCAGAGCAAATTAGCAAGTAGCTCCGAGTCATCCATTGCCGATGCTTGACGAAGTCACCGCGTCGTGCCCAACGGAATCCTCGCCAAGTTGCGACGCTGGTCCAAATAGCAAGTAGAGCAAACGCTGTGGCAGCAGAAACGCCACCGTTTGCTTTGACCGACATCGCAAAACCGCTGGGTGCCGCGAACAAGAGAACCGCTATGGTGTAGCCATAACCAAAGATCCGGTGAACGCGGCGGCTGCGATTTCGCATCCAATCGATGGATTGGACAAGACCAAGGAACAAAGCGATGGGTGACGAAATGACGTGTGTATAGAATACGACAGCGTACCAAGAGTAAAAGTACGATTGACGACCGATCAAGAAACCAAATTCAAATTGCGGCGGAAAATAAGCAGTTGAAGTCAAAACGATGAGGCCCCCAACTAGGGCGATAAAGGATAGAATACATGTCTTGGTAACTGTCCAAAAGCAAGCAATGGTTTGTTTTTGTTGGGCAGACATGGAGCAATCCGAGTCGCAAAAAAACGTTTGAGGGAGACAAACAATGTACGAATTGAAGCAAGTCAATCCATACGAGACTCCGCAAAGTCCGAGTTCTAGGCGCCGATTCAATTACTTACTGTATGGTAGCATGATCGCGGTGGTCCTCGTCGTTGCTTCTGCAGCTGCCTTAATGACCACGACTTCCGTGAAAAAGATTCCCGACAAACGCGATAATCGATTTTACATGAATCGTGGCCCGGTGCGGGAACGTGAGGTGGAGAACCCACCCCAAGCCAAAGAGTAGCCCAGGAAGTAAACACATGAAGAAATAATCGGTTGGCTCTAGAAGGATAGTCGCAGCCAGATCTCATTTTCAAAGCATGCTCATTGTGACAAAAAGGCAAAGACTTAGTCGCTACTCCCTGCGTTGCACTTCATTCCACAGCAACATAGTCGGTTCATTCAGATCGTGTTCGTAGCCTAAGACACTGAGGCTTGCTGTTGAACTTACAAAGCACCTTGCCGCTTCTGGTTTTAGCTTGAGCCAGCGAACGGCGATCATACGAATCATATGTCCGCTGGAGAATGCAGCGACGTTACAATCAAGCCGGCGAACCGAATCCACGAATCGGTCAGCTCGAGTGGCAACTTGTTCAGGCGTCTCCCCGTTCGGAGCACCATCCCGAAATAGGTTCCAATCAGGTTGTTTCTTTTGGATCTCGATCGTGGTTAGTCCTTCGTAGATTCCATAGTCCCATTCCACGAGCCCCGGTTCGACCTTGGCCTGTCCAAGGTACCCCGAGAGTTCGCAGGTCCGTCTTGCCCTAAGCAGTGGGCTTGTAAAGACCAAGTCAAACTTTTCGCGGGCAAGTCGCTTTTTCAACTCTCTCGCAGATTTTTCCCCGTTCGCATTGAGTTCAATGTCCGTAAGCCCTGTGTGTTGACGTGATTCGCTCCAGTCGGTGGCCCCGTGCCGTATCAAAAATAGCTTTGGAAAGGGCTTTGGTTCGGATTGCATTTTCAGAAAGGTATCCAAAAGAGAGTAGTTGCTGGAGTAAGGGATCTTACCCCGCAAATCCATTGTTCGGGAAGGTGAGGGGGCGGCTCCTGCCCCGATCCATGCGCCGACAGCTCGGCAGGAGCCTCGCCCCACCACACACTCCTCCATACCTCCAGAATTGTTATAACTATCAGTCACCCGCTATTCACAATCCTTAAATCCATCGCATCGCCATGAAACGTTTCCTGAGAGTCCTCGTTTGCCTGCTCTTCGCGACGGCACCGTCCCGTCTTCAGGCCGAACAACCTAATATCCTGTTTATTTTCTCCGACGATCACGCTCAGCATGCAATCTCTGCGTATGGTTCGAAGGTCAATCAAACGCCGAATATCGATCGACTCGCAAAGGATGGAGCGCGTTTTGCAAACTCGTTCGTGACCAACTCGATCTGCACGCCAAGCCGTGCGACCCTGTTAACAGGACATTATTCGCACCTTAATGGTGTGCCGGTCTTCAATCGCTTTGACGGCTCCCGAGACCACGTTGCCAAACGACTGCAATCTGGCGGTTACCATACGGGCATGATAGGGAAGTGGCACCTCGGTTCAGACCCAACCGGTTTTGATCGGTGGATCGTGCTTCCAGGACAAGGAAATTACTGGAATCCGACTTTCTTAGTTTCGGGTCGCAAGTTGACCATTGAAGGCCATTGCACCGATATCACAACGGATCTGGGGATCGAGTTTCTTCAGACTCGGCCGAAAGACAAACCCTTCTTTCTGATGCTTCATCAAAAAGCCCCGCATCGCGCTTGGGAACCTGACGAACGAAATAAAGCTCGATTCAAAGATCAAGAAATACCAGAACCGGCTACCCTTTGGGACGATTACGCCACTCGCCCAACTGCATTACCGATCAACGAACAAACGGTTGCCCGCGATCTCACTCGGCGCGATCTCAAGCTCGTTCCGCCGACCGAACTCAAGGGCCCCGCGCTCAATCAGTGGTTCAACGACAAGCCGATGGAGTTGTCGATAAATGGCAAGACGCTGACGGGCAAAGAATTAGTGAAGTGGAAGTATCAGCGTTACATGCAAGACTACCTCGCATGCGTGCAAGGGGTCGATGACGGCGTTGGCAAGGTGCTCGACTACCTTGATCAGACGAACTTAGCAAAGAACACAATTGTCATCTACTCGGCGGACAACGGCTGGTATCTCGGTGACTTGGGACTCTATGACAAACGGTTTATGTATGAACCCGGACTTAAAGTTCCCCTGCTCGCTCGCGGCCCTGGAATCAAAGCTGGCAGCGTCCCGACGCAATTCGTCGCCAACATCGACCTCGCACCTACATTTCTTGATTTAGCAGGGTTACCGATTCCCGATTCGATGCAGGGCCGTTCCATTGCGCCATTGCTTCGCGGTGAGTCGCCTGCAGCTTGGCGGAACACCGTATATTATCGATACTATCATGATCCTGGCCATCACAATACGGTCGCACATTACGGCGTGCGCACCGCGACACACAAGCTCATCCACTACTGGAAACAAAATGCATACGAGATGTTTGATATCACTGAGGATCCTACCGAGCAGAACAACTTGCTCTATTCACCGGAGATCGCAAGAAAGCCCGAAATAGCTGCCAAGTTCGCAGAACTGAAAACCGAAATCGCTCGATTGCAAAAGCAATACAGCGACGAAGGCCAATTTGCGGACCCAGCCACTTGGCCCAAAACCAGTGCCGACGGCCCGTTCGACGACAAAGAATCGATAGGAAGTAAGACGATCGCCGAAGCAATCGCCGCCACGCAAAAGGGCGGTTCAGGAACGAAAAAATGAGTTGGCATAGAAAAATTGGAGTCATCATGAAATCTATCGCTATCGTCGGTGGCATGTTGTTTTCGTGCTTTTCTTTGTTGGCTGAAGTGAATGGGGCCAAGCCGAACATCATCGTCATCCTGGCAGATGATTTTGGGTACGAATGCTTGACCGCCAACGGCGGCCAGTCTTATCGGACCCCAAACCTGGATCGACTCGCCGCTAGCGGAATACGATTTGAGCAATGCCATGTTCAGCCGCTCTGCACGCCAACACGGGTCCAGTTGATGACTGGCCGTTACAACGTACGGAACTACATTAACTTCGGCACGCTTCCTCGAAGCGAAACGACGTTCGCGCACCTGCTGAATCATGCTGGTTACAAGACGGCCATTTGTGGGAAATGGCAGCTTGGCCGAGAACTGGATTCGCCTAAGCACTTCGGCTTTGACGAGTCCTGTCTTTGGCAGCACACACGTCGTCCGCCGCGCTATGCCAATCCCGGTTTGGAATACAACGGTGTCGAAAAGGATTTTTCCCAGGGAGAATACGGCCCGAAACTCCTCAATGAATTTGCAATCGACTTTGTCATGCGACACCGCGACATGCCGTTCTTCTTGTATTACCCGATGACGCTCACACACGATCCCTTTCAGCCTACTCCCGATAGCGAAGACTGGGACCCCAAGGCCTTGGGAGAAAACGTCAAGAACAATGTGAAGCATTTTGCTGACATGACCGCCTACATGGACAAGATGGTCGGAGAACTGGATACCAAGCTAAGTGATCTTGGAATCCGAGACAACACATTGTTAATCTTCATCGGAGACAACGGAACACTCGGCAAAGTAACCAGCAGTTTTCGAGGTGTGGACTATCGCGGTGGCAAAGGAACCACGACGCAGCGAGGAACACACGTACCGCTCATCGCCAGTTGGCCAGCCATGACAAAAGTTGGACGGGTGAATCGAGACCTCATCAGCAGTGTTGATATCCTTCCCACGCTATGCGAAGCTGCTGGGGTTGTGGTTCCGCCGAATATCGATGGAGTTAGTTTCGCAAAGCAACTGCGGGGGGAACAAGGTGCTCCACGCAAGTGGCTATACTCATGGTATTCGCCGCGACAGCAAGCCGATTTGACGGTCAAGGAGTACTCCAAGAATCAGAACTACAAACTGTACCGAACGGGCGAGTTTTTTGACTTGACGGCCGATCCGTTTGAGCAAAAGAAGCTCTCTCGCGACTCGTTGACGGGCGAGGCAGCAATGGCTGCCGTTGAACTGCAGGGGGTACTCGAGCAATTCACCAATGCACGCCCCGCCGGCCTCGACCTTGAGTTCGAGTCGGCAGCGGACCGCAAGGCAAAAAAATGAATGGATGTATCCTAGGTCGCAAGGTGCAGAACTTTGTCGCCTTTTGCTCCGCAAAAGTGTGTTAACGAGGCGCACTTTCGCGGAGCGAAAGGCGACAATGTGCAACGCACTCAAGAATTTCACGAGGTTGGAAACGATGGATAGCTACGCGACACGAGTGCCAATGGTTTTCATATTGTTCGCACTGCAACTCGTTGGGGATTGCTTGGCCGATGCTACCGCCGAATCGTCAAAGCCAAACATCATTCTGATAATGTCCGACGACATGGGTTGGTCAGACCTAGGTTGCTTTGGAAGCGAAATCTCGACCCCGAACATAGATGCTTTAGCTAAACGTGGCGTTCGATTTACGCAGTTTTACAACACCGCTCGCTGTTGCCCCACCCGTGCGACTTTGCTAACTGGGCTCTACGCGCATCAAGCTGGAATCGGGCATATGATGGAAGACCATGGTTCCGATGCTTATCGAGGTGACCTTAATCGTCGCTGCGTCACGATCGCTGAGGTGCTAAAGACCAATGGCTATCGCACTTATATGACTGGCAAATGGCACGTCACCAAGAATACAAATCCCAAAAGCGATTCAGAGAGAAGCAATTGGCCTTTGCAACGAGGCTTTGACCGATTCTATGGAACGATTCATGGCGCAGGTAGTTTCTACGACCCAAATTCCTTGGTTCGAGACAATACGCTGATTTCTCCGTACGCGGATTCGGAATACAAGCCAAAGGAGTTTTATTACACCGATGCCATTTCGGACCACGCTACGAGATTTGTCGGCGAGCATGCAAGTGACCACAAAGGCAATCCGTTCTTCATGTATGTTGCTTACACGGCTCCACATTGGCCGATGCATGCCAAGGAAGGCGATATCGCAAAGTACAAAGGCAAGTACGATGCTGGCTACGACAGCATTCGGGCGGCAAGGCTGGAGCGATTGAAGTCGACGGGAATGGTCGATCCGAAAAGCGAACTTTCGCCACAGCGCGGTGGCGCATGGAGAAACGTTGCTGATCGCGAGTTTGAACTTCGGTGCATGGAAGTATTTGCCGCGATGATAGACTCGCTAGACCAAGGGGTTGGTCGGCTTGTTGCGGAGTTGGAACGCACGAAGCAACTCAACAATACGTTGATTCTGTTTTTTCAAGACAATGGCGGTTGTGCGGAAGGCATGGGACGCGGCGCCGAGTTGAAAGGCTCTCGTCAACGCGCTGCGGAACCCTCGTTGTCCAATTTGCCATCGGAATTTTTGCAGCCCGATATGGTTCCGAAGCAAACACGCGATGGATTTCCGATACGGCAGGGAATAGGCGTATTGCCGGGCGGACCGGATACTTATCACGGCTATGGACAAGCGTGGGCGAATGTCAGCAATACCCCGTTTCGCGAGTTCAAACATTGGGTTCATGAGGGTGGCATCAGCACGCCGCTAGTCGCTCATTGGCCGGCCGGTATCCCATTGGTACGACATAATGCGCTAGTATCAGAACCTGCCCATCTGATCGATTTGATGGCGACTTGTGTGAGTCTCGCGCAAGCGTCGTATCCGAAGGAGTATCAAGGTGAAGCGATTCAGCCCATGGAAGGTGTGAACTTAGTGCCGGCGTTGTCTGGCCAGCCGTTCAATCGCTTGCAACCCATTTTCTGGGAGCACGAAGGCAATCGCGCCGTCCGCGATAAGGAATGGAAACTGGTTTCGAAACATCCCGATGGCTGGGAGCTCTATAACATCGCCACCGATCGAACCGAAATGCACAACATGGCTTCCCAACATCCTGACCGAGTGGAAAAGATGTCGGAACAATGGCAAACCTGGGCGGACCGAGTCGGCGTGAAACCTTGGCCTCTCGGTAAAACAGCTGAAAATCGACAAAAGGGAAAGCAGTAACTCTTGTCACAATTGATTGCTTTTTCGACATGAAAGTGCGTTAACGACGCGCCCTTTCGCGGATAGGCTGTGAGTTTAGAGAAGCAGGCACATCCCATGTGCCGTCCGCAGGTCAAAAACCCTTTGGTTTTTTGGGCTACGGCACACGGAGTGTGCCTGCTACTTTGGGGCAATTCAAAAAAAATTGGGACAATGGAAACACGATGACAAAAACCTACGAAGTTCTCCCTGGTCAGTCTGTCGAGTTGCTCAAGGAGCTTCATATCCTGACTCGCGACGGCAAGATGAACCAAGATAGCCGTCGCAAGCTCAAACAGGTTTTTCACTTATTTCAATTCATTGAACCATTGCTTCGAGAAACGCTGGATGATCACTCCGATGTTACGCTTGTGGATCATGGCGCGGGCAAGTCCTATCTTGGTTTCTTGCTCTATGATTTGTTCTTTAAAGAATTCGCCGATCAAGGCAAAATATGGGGTATTGAAAGGCGAGAAGATCTTGTGAGTCGGTCGCAAGAACTAGCAGAACGACTCGGTTTTGTCGGCATGTCCTTTCTTAATCAGTCTGTCGACGAGTCTTTTTATTCCGATTCATTGCCCCCGCGAATCGATGTCGTTACGGCTTTGCACGCTTGTGACACTGCGACCGATGACGCGATCCGCTTTGCATTGAAGAAACAGGCCAAGCACGTCGTGCTGGTTCCATGCTGCCAAGCGGAAGTCGCTCGTGCTTTGCGTAAACACAAAAACAGGGTATTAAAAAAATCGGTGGTATCTGAACTTTGGCGTCATGCGCTGCACACACGCGAGTTTGGCAGCCAAATCACCAACGTGTTCCGCTGCTTGCAGCTGGAGTCGCATGGCTATCAGGTCAGCGTTACTGAGCTAGTTGGTTGGGAGCATTCGATGAAGAACGAATTAATCGTCGCGAGCTACAAGAATCTTCAGGGCAACGGCTCGGCACAACGGCTGACCGAGTTACTCGAAATGGTTGGCCTGGAAGAAATGAGCAGTCGATTTGGTTAGTGATGCGCCAAGTTGAAAAAAGGGGAAAAAGGACGATTCCAATAAAACCGATTCTGATGAATAGTCCACCAGTAAGTCGAGCGGATGGCTCCATTCATTGAAAAACATGGACTTTTTTGCTAACTTGATTAGACTTGACCAACTTACAACGTTGCCCGATTTGAATCAGTTTTTGCTGACAGTAAATCCACGATGAACCGATCTTTGCCACGTCAACAATCTAGTGCTTCCTTTGCGGACGTTTGTACTTTGGAGTCCCTTTTTCGTCACAAAGTGATTGCCAGCAGTGTTTTCTTTTTAGGGCTGGCCTTGACCCTGCTCTTCCTCTTTGCTCGCGATCGATCGTTTGAGTCGATTTCACGCGTTTTCATTCGAACCGGCAGAGAATCTGTGGCAGACGCATCTACTACGGTAACTGGCCAAACGCTTCCGATCAGCGATGCACAAAAGCGGGAAATGCAGTCCGTACAAGATATTTTGCGCAGTCAAATCATGTACGAGACCATTCTGGAGAAAGTCGGTATTGATCAAATCCTGAATTATTCGGACGAGTTTACCGATGAAAATGCGTCTTCGCCCTGGGTTCAAAATCTCAAAGAGCGTGTTTCGGAACTACGGTCTGTTCTTGCCTCTGTCCGACTGGCAGACCCCGAAAACCGACGAGCCAAAGCCTTAGAATTGTTGTCGAAGCATATCAAAATATCGGTGGAAGAAAACTCCAACATCGCGTCGATTCGTGTTCGCTCCGAATCGCCGAAACTATCGCAACAAATCGGTGAAATCATTCTAAATCGTTTTCGTGAGTTGCACCGTGACGCTCACCGAGCGCCCGGTGAGTATGGTTTTTTTACCGAACAACTTGAAATCGTGAAACAACAATTGGACGAAGCGATGTGCAAGATGCGTGATTCAAAAAACGCCTCTGGCTTTTCTTCCATTGCCGATCAAAAATTGGTCTTGACCGAACGCATGAAGGGAATAGATGTAGGAATTCTGGCCTCCATGAGCGACATGAAAGGTACTGAAGCCAAGATTGGCGAGATGGAAAGTACGCTTGAATCTCTACCCGAGCGAGTACTTGCGTCGGAGGTAGACGGACTCACGAATACATCCAAGGATGAAATGCGAGGACGCCTCTACGGATTGGAAGTCGAGCATGCGGAACTCCTGGCACGCTACACTCCATCCAATCCGCTGGTTGTTCTTAAGAAAAAGCAAATGGCGGATGCACAAAAGCTCTTCGGTAATGAAGAGGTAGCAATTCAAAAAACGACGGCGGTGAACACGACGCGCCAAGAGGTAAGAGTGCAGCACCTACTTTCCAAAGCCGAGGGAGCGGGCGTCGCCGCTCGCGTCTCGGAACTCGAAAAACAACGTCTCACGTTGCTTGAGGAAATTCGCGAGGTAAATCGAAAAGAACTTGAACTCACAACATTGCAACGCGAAATTGACATGTTGGATTTGAAGTTTCGAAAGTATTCCGAAAGTCTCGAACAAGCCCGCATCGATGAAGCGCTTCAACGCGATAATCTTTCCAGCATCAATGTCATTCAACCTCCAACTTTCAATGACGACCCAGTCGACTTTAGCAATACCCTCGTTGCGGTTGTCGGTCTATTGGGATCCTTTTTGGGGGCGATTGGTATCGCTTTTGGAATTCGTTACCTGCGCAACGATTTGGCGACATCCGAAGACGTGGAACGGGAGTTGGGTTTGCCTGTACTTGGTGCCATTCCAGCTTCGCGCCAAAAGAAAGTACAATTCAACTAACCATATCCTCTGAGCTTCACCGATGAATCTTGGGGGGTGCCATCAACACACCTGCTTTTCGGTGAGCCCTTGCGATGAATAATGTGATTGCACCAAATGAAAGTTCGGCCGAAGGAAAATCAGAAGTGGCAAATGGAAAAATCCGCGTGAGAAAACCGCCAAGAACGCGACATGTTTTGCCTAGTCGTCATTTCCGATCGTTGGCAAGTCGACTCTTGGCGCTCCGCGAGGTTGGCACACATAAGACCATTGGGATTGCGAGCTGCGGTCCAAACGAAGGAAACTCAACCGTCGCCAGCAATTTGGCGGTCGCGATCAGCCATGCAGTCGAGGGTGAAGTTCTCCTTATCGATTGTGTCGAACCTGTCAGGCGGACACTCGGACCAGGCTGGTTTGATTTCGTTTTCGGAAATGCGGATTTGATCGATGTGGTGAGGGACACCGAGACGCCAAGGCTTAGCACTATATCAGCTGGAATAGTCCTGCAACCCGGCGAGGGAACGTACAATCGAGATCGATTAGTGAATATTTGTCAGCTTTTGAAAGAACGATTTGAATTTATTATTTTTGACCTTCCCTGTGCAGATGATATGACTGGATGCTTTCCTATCGCTCGTGTGTTGGATGGAGTCATTTTGAACATCAAGTCAGGAAAAGTTAACTCGAGTCGAGCCATTCAATTGCGGAACGAATTCCAATTGCAGGGGGCCAATGTTCTGGGCGTCGTATTGAATCAGACTCAATCGTATGTGCCCAGCTTTCTTCGGATGCTGTTGCGAACCAAAGATTCACAATCGTAACGAAAGCATCAATGAACACCCTTTTTGTTGCGGTGGCCACGAGAAGTCAGCCGTTGTTCTACTTGCCAGCGACGATGACTACGTTGATGCGTGGGGTGTTAGGTGCTTAAGAATAACGCCGCGGACAATAGCAATCGAGATCGTTTGCTTTTGATGTCAGTGCCGCTCGTTATGGCTGTTTCTTCGGTCGGAGGAATCGCTATTGGCCAGCTCCGGCACACTGGATTGCTTTGGATTTTAACGTTCTTGATTGCCTGTGTGCTTATTCCGTTGAAGGGCAAGAGAAGTATCACCTTCCCTTGGTTCGCTTGGCTGCCATTGTATTTGTTTCTCGGCTTCTCACTGACTTGGACCGAGTTTGATTGGCGAAACAATATTCAGCTTTACGTTCAAATGTGCGTGTACCCATTGATTGGAGTCATTGCGTCGTACACGATTCGGAGTGAAGAAGAGCTGGAGAGATACAACTTTCTCTACATCCTCGCGACCATTTTGATCGGTCTATTTTGCCTCTATTACAATGTTGGGCCCGGAAAATCGAGCAACACCAGCGATGGCTCACTCTATAATGGCTTTGCAGAAAGACCGGCGGCGACAAGTCTGATCGTTGTTGCGGCACTCTTTCTTGCGCAGATTCATAAGATACCCAAAACAGCCATTCTGATGTGGGGACTCTGTTTCGGGATATGCATTCTTTCGGGCAGTCGGATGGCCACGTTGGTGCTGTTGTTGTTGTGGATCATTCATCCACAGCTAGCTAGCTTGAAAACGCGATTTCTAATGATGGTCGTTGCAATGATCTTGGGGGTTGCAGCGTTTAACACCTCGATTATCCAAGATCGATTCTTCACCAAAAAGTATGGGTTCTCCGGAACAGGGAGTCTAGACGATATCTTTTCGGGGAAGTTTGATAGTGCTGGTCGCTTCCAAGCCTGGCCGATCATTCTGGAAAAATCCGCCGAAACACCTTGGTTTGGGCATGGAGTTGGACAATCGGCACCGTTTGTTTACAGCGTTTGGGCACCGATGGACAAGCCTCATAACGAGTATTTAAAAATGCTCTACGATGGAGGATACATCGGTTTAGGTCTCTTTGTGTTCGGGCTGGTACTAACCCTTGCAAACCTTTACCGAATCCTTCGTGCGACCAAGAACCGCAACTGGGTAACCTCGGCTGCGATTATGGGTTGGATTGGACTCATTTTGATGTCGATTGTCGACAATCCGCTGGTCTATGGAAACAACTTTATGCACCCACTTTTCGTATTGGTGGGCGCGGCAAACGGAATATCCATGAACATCGCTTCGAAAGACTCAACCGACTTGCCTGCTGACCAGGACGCCACGATGTCCGAAATGAATGCATCTGGACGTGAGATCATAAAACCCATCTTGCTACGGTAAACTCCGATTGATGTCACGTGCAGAAGAACCAATCCAGGTGCTCGTTGTTGGTCAAACGCCTCCGCCCTTTCACGGTCAATCCGTCATGATTCAGATGTTGGTGGATGGGCCAATAGTCGGAGTCGAAGTCCATCATCTGAGAATGGCTTTTTCCAACACCTTGGATCAAGTAGGGCGATTCCAATTTGGAAAGGCTTTCCATCTCCTCTATCTCATTCTCGCTATTTTCTGGATGCGTTTTCGTTACCGGATACGCGTTCTGTATTACCCTCCCGCTGGCCCAAAACGCATTCCGCTCATTCGAGATACATTGCTTCTCATTTCCACTCGATGGCTTTTTCATCGAACCGTTTTTCACTTTCAAGCGAGCGGAGTAAGCGAGTTGATAGCCTCCCTCCCGAATTGGCAGCAGTTCATCATAAGGCGGGCAAGCCTTAGGCCAGACGCAGCTATCCAGCTCTCGGAGTTGACAGTAGCTGATGGGAGCTTCCTTGAAGCAAAGCAAATCTACTTTGTACCTAATGCCGCGGATGACCACTCGGAATCCTTTTCCCGCGTGCAAGGAACGGCAACACATCGCGAGGGAACCCGGATACTGTACGTTGGTACCGTGTGCGAGGAAAAAGGAATACTCATTCTACTGGAAGCATTGGAGAAGGTGCTTAAAGACTCTCCGAGAATCCATTTGGACATCGTTGGCGGGTTTCAGCCAGCGAGCTTTGAAAAGGTAGTCCGAACTCGACTAACATCGTTAAGTCTCAATTCGGCTGTTACCGTCCACGGCCAGAAAATCGGGAATGAAAAATGGGAAATGTTTGCGAACGCGGACCTTTTCTGTTTCCCCTCTTTTTACCAGTCCGAGGGTTTTCCATGCGTGCTTGTGGAGGCTATGTCGTTTTCGCTCCCAATTGTGTCAACCAATTGGAGAGGCATTCCATCCATTGTCGAAGAAGGAAGAACAGGTTTTTTGGTGGAAACCAAAGATTCCGACTTGCTGGCCTTAAGAATAGCGAATCTTGTTTCGGATCGTCAATTGCGGACGGAAATGGGCCACCAAGCCCGGCTTCGCTATGAGCGGGAATTCACTCGATTTAAGTATCTCGAGTCTATGGCAAAGGTTTTTGAACATGTCGTTCGGTAGCAAAGAGGGAAATACCCCGGCCTGTTGTAATGAGGCGGACACTACAAACAGGCCGATGGGGTACCTCTGCAGTCGGCGTACCGACGCAAAACAAATTGGCTGCAAAACTTCAAATTAAACCATCGAGAGCGTGGAGGCGTGGAACTAATTCCACGACACTCCGCCACTCAGTCGACGTTGGGTAGAACAGAGAAATTGCCCAACAAACAGGCAAACTCTCGGTAATAGGAGCAGGAAGCAATGTTTGTGCCAAACCCCTTATTGATTGAAGCAATAGCAAAAAGTATGGGTGACAATTGGTATTTTAACGGTAAGCTATTGGGAATCACGGTTGTCTGAAAGCTGTTTCCGAGTTCAATGGCCTGCAGCATACAGCTTGAAGGTGAGGCACTGCCTAAAATAGCAGCATATGTTTCGTGAACCTCCTTATTGGTTAGGATGTCACATTTGCACATCCGTCGTAGACCAGTTTCCAAATCTCAAAGTCCCAAGCTGTTTAATGATGAATTCCTCTCTATCTCAAGTTCAGCCCATTCGGCCAATTGTAATTTTCGATACGACCCTGCGAGATGGTGAACAATCTCCAGGTGCAAGTATGAATTTGGCCGAAAAACTGGAGGTAGCGCAAGCGTTGTCGGACCTCGGGGTGGACGTGATGGAAGCGGGCTTCCCGATTGCGTCCCCAGGCGATTTTGAAGCGGTTCGCGAAATCGCAACCACCATTCGAGGGCCGATCATTTGCGGGTTAGCCCGATGCAACGACGGTGATATCGATCGCGCTTGGGAAGCGCTGCAAAAAGCCAAGCAAGCGAGGATCCACGTTTTTTTGGCAACGAGTGCTATCCATCGTGAATTCAAATTAAAGATGACCCAGGATGAAATCATCGCGAGAGCTGTCAAAGGCGTAGAAAGAGCCGTTTCCTATTGCGACGATGTGGAGTTCTCTGCTGAGGATGCCGCCAGGACCGAAATTGATTTTCTTTGCCGAGTCGTGGAAGCTGCGATTAAGGCCGGCGCGACAACCGTCAATATTCCGGACACCGTCGGGTACACCACACCCAACGAAATGTATCTGCGAATTGAATCTCTCATCAATCGTGTCCCCAACATCGATAAGGCCATTTTAAGTTGCCATTGCCACGATGATCTAGGCATGGCGGTTGCCAACTCGCTGGCGGCTGTCCAAGCAGGTGCTGGTCAAATCGAATGCACGATCAACGGCATCGGCGAACGGGCCGGAAACTGCTCGCTGGAAGAAGTCGTGATGGCGATGCGAACCCGCAATGACTTGTATCACACCAGCACCCGCATCGTTACCGAGCGTTTAGTTCCAGCCAGCAGATTGCTTTGCAAAATAACGGGACTCGACGTCCAACGCAATAAAGCCATCGTAGGCCGCAACGCATTTGCACACGAAGCAGGCATCCACCAGGACGGGATGCTCAAGGACCGTAGCACCTACGAAATCATGCGCCCCGAAGATGTCGGGTTTGCCAAGACCGATCTTGTGCTTGGCAAACACAGCGGACGGGCTGCGTTGGCGGACCGCGCCAAAGAACTGGGCTACAATCTCACCGGCGAACAGTTGCAATCCGTGTTTGAACAGTTCAAGACGCTTGCTGACAAAAAGAAAGAAATCTACGACGGCGATATTGTTGCGTTAATCCAACAGCAAATTAGTGGTCCTTCCCAAAGAGTTTGGTCGCTCACTTCATTCTCGGTTTCGAGCGGTACAGGCAAAGTTCCGTCGGTCGAACTGACGCTGCAACACGGTGACGAGCAGTTTACCGAGCGGGTGGAACAAGGCGATGGCCCTATCGACGCAGCTTTCTGGGCCGTAGAAAAGATCACTGGCATCAAAGTCGTCTGCAAGGACTTTCGGGTACGAAGTGCCACGATTGGTCGCGATGCACTAGGTGAAGTAACCGTCGAAGTCGAGCATGAGGGCCAACAATACCGAGGAATGGGCGCCTCGACCGACTCGGTCGAATCGACCATTCTGGCCATGCTCAACGCTGTGAACCGAATCGTCACAGAAAAAGCGGTACGCTCCCAGTCGCGGGTAACACCCCAAGACAGTTAGAAAACGTGAGGACCCCCCAGTGCGTGTGGCACGCCCAGTGCGTGTGGCACGCCCAGAGCGATAGCGTTGGGCGTGGGAACTAAGGCAAATGTTTCCAGCGATTCACCACGCCCTTCGTAAACTCAGGGACGTGCCACACGAACCTAAACCTAGGGACGTGCCACACGAACGTAAACTCAGGGACCTGCCACACCACGTTGAGCCGCAGAGCGTAACGTCGGGGGTCGGGGGTCGTGGGGTCAGACCCTGTTCCCTGTTTGCATAGGGATCACGAGCTGCTAAAATGGGAAAATGGCGAGACCACTTCGAATCGAATACCCAAATGCAATTTATCATGTGATGGCCCGTGGGAATGGTAGGCAGGCCATTTTCCACTCCGATGGCGACTATGCTCGTATGAATGACGGTTTGGCCAAAACGGTCGGTCGAACGGATTGGCGAGTTCTGGCCTATGTTTGGATGCCCAACCATATCCACCTCTTCGTTCAAACACCGAAACCAAATCTGTCGAAGGGAATGCAATATTTACTGAGCGGCTACGCAAATTGGTATGCCAAACGTCATCAGCGTACGGGGCATCTCTTCCAAGGACGTTTTAAAGCGGAACTGGTCGAGGACGAAAGCTACTTTTGGGCACTGAGCCGATACATTCATCTAAATCCAGTACGGGGCAAACGCCCGCTTGTTACCCATCCTCGAGACTGGAATTGGTCAAGCTACAGCGGCTTTTGCGAAAAACGTAAGCGGGATGAATGGGTCGATTACGAACGAGTGTTTTCAGCTTGGCAAGGTGAAATGGGAGGCGCTCAACCGGAGCGAGCGTACCGTCTTTTCGTGGAGTCTGGAATAGACAAACCACCCAAGAGCCCGATGGCGGATGCGTTGGAAGGATGGCTGCTCGGTAGCGAATCTTTTTTAGCGCGAGTAAAAAAGCTAATAGAAAAACCGGCCAAGATAGACCAAGTTCCTAAAGCGAGAGCTTTACAAAGCTTCAATGTCGCCGATGTTATCGATGCAGTCTCGGCGCATTTCGGAACGACGGCAAAGAGCTATCAGGTGAGTCGATCGATGGCAAAAGGGCGCGACTTGGCAGCTTGGATGGCGCATCGCAGAACTACGGCTACCCTAAGAGAATTGGCTGGCTGTTTCGGTTTGAGCCATCCTGACAGCGTTAGCAATCTGATTCGAAGAACAGAACGCGAACTCGCAAAGTCCAATCAGATTGCGATGGACATTAAGACAATCGAAGCATTGCTGGCAAAAACCGAAAACAGGGTCTGACCCCAACTAACCCCAACTAAGCTATCGCATCCTGAGATTAACCAATGCCGCAATGGTCAAACATACCGTGCAAACACCGAAGATAATCTGATTCGGAGTTCGAGCCGTCCACGCATTCCACGGCCACGCGAATTGGAAGAAACAAGTATTCAAGCCAAAATACAACCAAGCGGTAACGATCAGCGCAATGGAGGAAAAAACGCGAGCTTTCTGATTCGCTTGGCTGGCGGAAATGAAATACACCGCCGCAACCAGCGAGATTCCGATCGGGATCATAGCGAACAATACCCATCCGAAAGACACAGAGTACTGCGGTTCGGCTGCATACACTAAGTTACGGATTTGCTTGCCGCAGATCGGTGCGGCAACGATTGGTAGCAAGTGAACGTAGGGCCAAAATCTTCCGCCTACGATCCCAATCAATGGGAGAACGCACATGAACAACCCCATATCCGTATACATGGAGATGATCGACGCGCTCCCTGGCAAGCGTAAAAACTCAGAGGTCAATAATAGCGCGACGTGGACCACAATCAAAGTCGCTTCAATCGTCGGCGATAACGCAACATCGTTCACGTTAAGTTGGATGGCAATGTGCTTGCGGTTAAGCCAAAGACCAACGGCTAGCACCGCACCAAATATCATTCCAAAGGTGGTCTCCATCATGTTCCACCAATTGAAGTAAGCAAACATTTTGAAATGCGACAGTGCACCTGACGAAAACAGCTCTGGATTCCAACTGTGAAACGCTTGCAAGCTCTGACCGCCTGGAAATCCTAGGCCGCCAGCGAGCAAGCCAACGAGTGCCATGCGGAAGGCAAGAATATCCCTACGAATCGCCGTTACATAAACAACCAGCCCCAGCAGCGCGACGAGCAGCCCACCCCAAACTTCGCGGCGAGGCTTTAGGTCCAGCTTGTCGGGATGAAAATACCAACTGCCTGAAAAATAAAAACGAGGCAAACGACGGTTTGCCAGATCGTAAGGAGGTTGATCAGCCAAAGACCAACGTAAAGCAATCCGATGAGAGCTAACAACAGCAGAACCATTTCTAGCGGACTGTAACGTTTTCCGCCCAATCCCATTCCTAGGAAGACACCACCGAATCCTATCCAAATGCCCCCCTTAATGGACAACCCGAACATTCCCCAAGTTAGCGCTTCCCAGTTCCCAACCATGGATGGATCGTGGGTGAGTCCGACCGTTTGCCCGTAGGTCATCGTTCCGCCAATTCCGATCGCAACCGTCATCATGGCGGCCGCCCGAGCGGCGGCTAAAGAAGGAGCCTGCGGCACAAATAGCATGACTAAGGTAAGCGATGCGAGGGTGCCGGCGATCATCGCTCCCGATTCGTGGCCGTATTGCCCACGAATCCCCCAACCCATCCCAGCGGCCATCGCAGTCAACATCGCCGCAATCAGGACGAACGAGAGTCGATGGCGATTCAAGATACCCTCCTTCAACGCTTTTTCTTCGTTCATCGACAATCCGAATTTGTTAATTTCGTGGACGTGCAAGGCCCTTGGCTCGTAAAGTCCTGACCAAACATGGCTCGAACCTGCGTTGCAAACGCGAGCATGGAATCGCATTGTACTGCGAACACCGCGGCTCGCTGTGCCTCCTCCGTTCGGGGCTTGCCCCCGACGGATGGGTTTTGGCGTACTACAACCTGAGCCACACCAGGTTGAGCGGCAGAGCGTGACGCTGTAGACTGTGTAGGCGGCGTTTTCATCGTTTTCAACGTCGAATCTCCTCTCCCTCTTTGGAGTCTTGTATGCGAAATCGGAATGGTTTATTACTCGTCGGTTTTTATAGCCTGGTTTTTTCCAATCCTACAGGTGCTCAAGAAACGGCCGTACGCGATCGCTCGCAACTGGATCCAAATCCCGTTACGCATGCGATGATCAACACCGAATTGACTGCCATCGATCGATATATCGCCGCACCGGACGCGACCTTTCGATGGGATTTGGTTAGTACTCAGGTAACTCCAACTGGGACGTTGTTCGTGATCGACCTGAAGTCCCAGACTTGGCTAAAACCGGACGAAGTAAATAGACCGGAATGGCAACACTGGCTTACGGTTTTCAAGCCGACTGGAGTTACCTCGAATAAAGCCTTGATGTTCATTGGAGGTGGTGGTAACGGCGGAGAAGCACCTAAGGGATTGGACTCCAAGTTGGCAGCGGTCGCAGCGGCAACCAAGAGTGTGGTCGCGGAACTCAAGCAAGTTCCGAATCAGCCCTTGATTTTTCATGGCGACGGAAAGCCACGCGTCGAAGACGATCTCATCGGCTACACTTGGGACCAGTACATTAAGACAGGCGATGATCGCTGGCCGGCGCGTGGACCGATGACCAAATCTGTGGTCCGGGCAATGGATACCGTCGAGGCACTCATGGCAAGTGATGCAGGGGGCAAATTGCCGGTGAACCAATTTGTGGTCGCTGGCGGTTCGAAGCGAGGCTGGACAACTTGGATGACCGCCGCAGTCGACAAGCGAGTTGTGGGGATAGCGCCAATGGTTATTGACGTACTAAATCTCGATGTGTCTATGCGACATCATTATGGCGCCTACGGGTTTTGGGCGCCGGCTATTGACGAGTATGTGGACCATCGCATCATGCAACGGCGGGACACAAAGCGTTACACGGAACTCATGCAATTGGAGGATCCGTTTGCCTACCGAAATCGTTTTACGATGCCCAAGTGCATTGTCAACGCAACAGGCGATCAATTCTTTTGCCCCGACTCGTCCCAGTTCTATTTCGATGAACTCCCCGGTGAGAAGCATCTGTGTTACGTCCCCAACACAGAGCATTCGCTCAAAGAATCGAACGCGGTCGAAACGCTGATTGCGTTTCACCACACTATCGTGCATGGAACCGCGCGTCCCGAGTTTATGTGGAAGTTCGACGACAAGAACAAGTTGATTGTTCAATGCAAAACGCAACCAAAACGGGTGGTGCTTTGGCAAGCTTTGAATGCAGACGCTCGCGATTTCCGAGTCGATACGATCGGAAAAGCGTATAAATCTCGGGAATTGAAAGAGATCGGCGACGGTGTTTTCGAGTGCCAGTTAATTGTGCCCGAAAAAGGTTGGCAAGCATCCTTTGTTCAGTGCGAGTTCGATGTAGGAGCTCCGGTTCCTATGCGCTTAAGCACGGCTGTGAAAATACTCCCGGAAACGTTGCCCTTTTTGAGCAAACCCATTCCCAAGGACTGATAGTAGGCCTACCGGATCACCCAAACGGGTTTTAAAGCACATCCCTTTCAAACTTGCTTTTGTTTGGATTTCTGTAAATTATTTTGGCTGAACCGTTTACAGGATATGCTTTTATCTGCCGCTTAATGTATATTTAGGATGCTAGAACTGCCCTTGACCCGCAGTTGACCTTTTGCATGTTTTTTTCTATTACTGCCATTGGAGATTTCTTATGAGGCGAAACGCTCGTAGGGCAGGCTTTACGCTTGTCGAATTATTGGTTGTAATTGCCATCATCGGTATTCTGGTTGGGCTATTGTTACCTGCGGTTCAAGCGGCTCGCGAAGCAGCTCGCCGCATGAGTTGCTCCAACAATATGAAGCAGCTAGGACTTGCGATTCATAATCACGAGTCCGCCTACAAGTATGCTCCAGCATGGTGCACACAGTTCACGGATGCCGAGGGCACCGCAATGAATCCACCAAGTCCTTACTTTTTTGCCGCCGGTAACGACGCAAAGAGACCTTTTGGGGCCATGGGACAATTGCTGCCCTATTTGGAACAAGCCAATGTGACAAACCTTTTTGACTTGAAGCGACCGTTGATCGATCCAATCAATATGCCCCCACCTTTTCCCAACGGAAAAAACTCTCCTGCTGCTGCTTCCAGACAAGCTGTTTTCCTCTGCCCATCGACCCCGGATGTCCCATCCGATTACGGCCCGTATCTAGCCCCACTCGGAATGCCCTCCGGTACAGTCTATTTCTTGCCACGCACCGATTATGTTCCTGTGCGAGGCCTACATAGAACGCTTGCTATATGTGCTAGCCTACCAAGCACTGACACAGATAATGGCATGCTTGGAGCCAAAGATAGCGAATTGACTTCCAATAGCGCTGCCAGCAAGCCCAAGATTCGGTTCAGCCAAGTTACAGACGGATTGTCAAATACGATTTGCTTCACTGAACTTGCTGGCAAACAACGACGGTATTACCTTGGCAAGCCCTATTCCATTGCATCTTGGACTGCAGTAAGCCCGTACCCATTTCCAGGGTTTACGCTGAATTCCTTTTTTGGGGATTGGAATGTCGCACAGCGTCCACGCGGACTAAGCGGATCCGACCCAATTAATCCAACGGTTCAGGGTTGCTCTGTGATCAATATCCTCAACGAATGGAATCCCTATTCTTTTCATCCGGGTGGTGTACAGATTGTCAAAGGTGACGGTTCGGTTTCATTCCTTTCGCAAAGTACTGCAACCCAAGTCTTCGTTGCATTGGTCACGCGGGACGGGAGCGAAGTCCTCAATTCAAATGAATAGGTGAATTTTTTGGTGAATTAGCCATCCAAAGTTTCGCGACTTTGGATGGCTTTTTTCTTGGTACGATCAGTTCTCGAACAACACTCCCCTCTATCTCAATCAATGAACAATTATATGACACTGCACTGCAAGTTTTCACTTCGGACAACCACATTGATCGCTCTTGTCGCAGCTGCTGGATGCGGAGGGAGCAGCGGTAGTTTAGTGCAGGCAACAGGAAAGGTTTCTGTCGACGGTGCGCCAGCCAGCGGTGCAGTGCTTTTGTTTTTCCCAGTTGGAGGCAAACAAATGGACGTGGCTTCGGGGCAAGCCGGTAGCGATGGTACCTATAAACTTACATCAAATCTCAAGGACGGCATTGCGCCCGGAAATTATCAAATCACGGTCACTTGGCCGGATTCCGCAGCCATGGCGAAACCGAGCAGCAACAAGATGATGATGTCGACAGACATCGAAACGCCACCAGACCTGCTGAAAGGACGTTTCGCAGCCAAAGAAAAATCGGGGCTTACAGCCGAAATTACTTCGAC
This sequence comes from Pirellula sp., assembly GCA_031374925.1. Lineage (GTDB taxonomy): Bacteria > Planctomycetota > Planctomycetia > Pirellulales > Pirellulaceae > JBKCUI01. Next base: position 41,806 of record JANMHA010000394.1, read on the forward strand.
AACCAAGCAAATCCCCCCGTTCGATCTAAAGACCAAGTAGCAACAGTCAACTGCAAGCCTGTTGAATCGAGTTACAATCTCGTTCGAATTTATTAGGCTTAAGTCCACTCCGTCCTGGAAATCCAAATGTCCCGTTGCCTTTCCCAGTATCGAATCATCTTGACGGTCTTTTTTCTTTCGATCTTCTCGCTTACTTGCGTGAGTTGTTTGCGATCGGAGGACGTCAACCCTTTAGCGGATCGATTAAAAGTCGCAGAAACCGACTGGCCATGGTGGCGTGGGCCGCATCGAAATGGCGAGGCGTCTTCTAATCAGACACCACCGACCCAGTGGAGCGACAATAACAATATCGTTTGGAAGACACCCTTGCCTGGTCGCGGACATGGCTCTCCAACCCTGTTCGCTGATCGGATCTTTATTCAGACTGCGGATGAGACCAACGGCGCTCAGATGGTGCTATGCTTGTCCCGTTCGACTGGCAAGCAGCTTTGGAAATCTGTTGTTCATGCCTCCGGAGGGATGCGAAAGAACAGCAAATCAACCGCCGCGTCGAGTTCGCCCGCTTGCGACGGTGAACGCATCATCGTCAATTTCCCAAACAATGGAGCATTGATGACGACCGCACTGAGTCTCGATGGCAAGCAACTTTGGCAGACGAAGATTTGCGACTACGTTGAACATCAAGGTTACGGTTCTTCGCCTGCTCTTTACCAATCGCTTGCGATCATCTCTGCCGACAACAAAGGTGGTGGTGCGATCGCCGGCCTTGATCGATCATCAGGGCAAATCGTTTGGAAGCGAGAACGCCCGAAGCTTCCAAACTACCCGTCACCTATTTTGCTTCATGTCGCTGGCAAGGATCAACTAGTCATGACCGGCTGCGACTTGATTTCGAGCTTCGAACCGCTTACCGGAAAAACCATTTGGGAATTTCCAGGCGCAACCACGGAATGCGTAACATCGACCGTCACCGACGGCAAACGCGTTTTTACCAGCGGCGGCTATCCTAAGAATCACATGTCGGCGGTGTTAGCAGACGGCTCCGGTAAATTGGAATGGGAAAATGAAAGCCGAGTTTATGTACCGTCTCTTCTTGTGAGGAATGGGTGTCTCTACGGTGTTCTAGACGCTGGGATCGCCGTTTGTTGGTCGTCGGAAACTGGCAAAGAACTTTGGAAATCGCGTTTGGGTGGCACTTTTTCCGCGTCACCGGTGCTTGTCGGCGACAAGATCTATGCAACCAATGAATCCGGCGATACGTTTGTGTACCGAGCAGATCCGGAGGGGTATTCCGAATTTGGAAGGAACCATTTGGGTAACGAAGTCCTTGCCACTATGGTCATTTGCGACAGCCGTATCTACTATCGCGCAGCAACACTCAGCGGAGCAGACCGAGAAGAGTTCCTCTATTGCATTGGCAAATGACCAATCGATTAACCCGATGCGGTCCGCAGGCGACTGTTAATCGGGGTCAAGCGAAAGAATCTATTTCCAACACTTCCGAATCGAGTACGACATGGCACAAGCGATCGTTGACCCGGAACAGCTTCGCAATTTCGCGATGCAACTAAAGCGGTTTTCAGGTTTGCTGTCGGATGCATCCGGCAAGCTGTCGCAACAAATGCAGCAACTTGCGACTTCATGGCGAGATCAAGAGCACGTAAAATTTTCGGCTGATTTTGAACAGGAAATGAAGCAACTGAAACGCTTGATCGAGACGAGTGAAAAGCACGTTCCGTATCTCATGCGGAAAGCCGAGTTAATTGAGGAGTATCAACGCGGAAATGGCTGAAGCAAACGTCAGGAGCTTGGAAGCCATCGAAACTTTTGTCGAGTCGATTGGCAAACTGCGTCACGACTCTCGCAAGCAAATCGACGAAATTCGGCAACAGCTTCAGCGCGTAACGATATGGCTCGAAAAAGAGCTGCCGGAGTACTGGTCCAACGAAAAACGCATCGCCGAGACGCGATGGACTGAAGCTCGCGAAGAACTGTTGCGATGCACGGCCAAAGCCAGGGCGGAGGACGTGACGTCTTGTTCGGTGCAACGTAAGATGCTTCGCAAGGCAACTGAACGGCTAACCCTCTGCGAAGACCGGATGCGTTTGATTCCGAAATGCTTAATGCAGTGGAATCAATTCTTACAAGAGATTTCTACCGATGTAAGGCAGGTTGACGACCTCGCCGAATCAACGCTGCTGAATGCCGGTACACGTCTACAGACCACCCTCGAAACACTCAAAAAGTACGCCAATCAATAGGTTATTGTCGCCTTTCGAACCGTCGCAGAAGCAACTGCCCAAAGGGCAACGCTGGAGCTTTTTTATCAATCCAATGAAACCCGTGCGGGACCTAAGCCTTCCGTTCGGGCTCGTCCCGACGGAGGCAACAATTGGCGGCTGCAAAGACCGTTGCTACTCGGAAGGCCTTAGACTTTCGAGAACAAGCACCGGCGGCCTCACTTCCAAAACGGAATGTCTCTTTTTAGGATCAGTGTGCGTTCTGCCTCCGATTTCAACTTAGACGACTCCGACAGCTCCGTATTAGCCAACTTGCTGACATCGTTTGACGATTCGATTGCAACTTTGTTCGTCTGCGATTTGTCCACCACAAATCGTCGGGATAGTCGCGAGGTATGAATTGCAACTCCCCCGCTAATCATGACTGACATGGCGCCACTTGGAGTTCGATGTGTGGCCGCTACCGAATCCAGTTCGCGTGGGGGCACTGACAATCGAGGTTGAACATCCGGGTTGTCGATTGACAAAAAAGGCTTACCGTTACCATTCTTAATCTCATGCCTGACGATTTCCAACGCGATTGCCAAGTCAAATATGTGGCGCAAGCGACCGTAAACTGGATAATCGCGTTGCAACCGATCAAAGTTACGAGTGAACTTTTTTGCAAAGTTATCCGCTGCAAGGTCTGGTGAACTGGCCGCAACTCGATCTCCCATCAAATTCATCATTTGAGCTTCACTGAGCACTTGGACGTTCGACGATGCTAAATGGTAAATCTTGCGATCAGGATCCATCGGGATCTTGTGGTCGGTCAAGGAGAACCACCATCGCACCAAGCCTGCATCGGTGCTGTGATTTATGCTCTCGAGGGCATCTTTCTCTTGCCAATAGGATTTCATTTGGGTCGGGCAAGCCTCGAGCCCAAGCCCCAATCGTTTCATGTGAGCATCAGCGATGAGCAAGGCGTATCCGGTTGGTGAATCCTGCTTGAGTCCAATCACTTTCGCGTGCTGTCGACCGAGCTTCTGTCGCCATTGCTCTGCCCAGCGTTCAGGTTGACGTTGCATCAATCGCATAGCCGATGTGGATCGGGCCATTTCATAGGCTTCCGTCAATCGCCTGGGGTCCGGATCGATTGAGCAACCGAATTCCCCATTGTTTCGCAAGACGTGCGGGGCGATACCGAGCAAGTCTTCTAGCAGAACCGGCGGCAACCCAGATTCTGAATTTAGTAATTCCCGCGATGCGTTGGTCCCTAGGTTTCCTGCCGGCCCGCCGAGGAACCACTCTTGTGAGTCTTTATCAAACGCCACATAATCAATTCGATAGAGACCACCAAGCAACTCCATGGAAATGTTTGCTCGCAAGCCTTTGGGATCGCGAATACGTTCACTTATTTGTTTATCCAATTGATGCAAGGAGATCCAACGGAGCGAACTCGCTTGCTGCCATTCACCCAATTCAGTCAGCGAAATACTTGTATGATTTTCTGTCTTTTCTTGGTTGCGTGGGAATTTAAGGGAAGTCAGCGATGAAACACTTGGGTCAAAACGTTCAATCAATCCTTGAGGGTCGATTCGGACCCCTTGGCGGTAGGGAACCATCGAAGAAGTCCCACCATTGACTGCCCATTCTGCGTCGATAACGTTCTCAATGAGTCCAATCAGTTCGGTGTAATCGGCAATAGACCCGCCACCATTGGGCTTTTGATCTCCTCGATGTTGGTGCACTTGGCTTAACCATTCAAGCCTTTGCTGGCTGGGAAGCGTTCGCAGTTCGGTAACGGCAGCACTACTATTCCCATGCCGTACCGATTCCCAAATGCGTTTCAAGCTCCCAGATTCGAACTCAGCTGGCTCATCAGCGCAAGCAAATTCAGAGGTGCCGCTGAGAAACTGCGATAGAAACACAACCAGAACGGCAACTAGCAAACGCATGATTGATCCTCCATGGATTAATCGATACCATCTAATAATTCGAGAGATCGCGAGACGAGCGTTCTCTAAAGTGTATCGAGCTTGTGGGGCTAGGCGAATATCCTCCTCTACGAAATTGCCAAAACTATTGACTTTTTTCACCAGCCGAAATCTTGCAAGGACCATGATATGCGTTGTCGATTAGGTACGATGTTCATTCTTTTCGTTTTATCTTTTGTACGGCTGCCTTTCAGCGAAATAAGTATGGCTCAACAACCAAGTAGTCCAGCAAAAACGACCGTCGCGGACGCTGATCCATTCCTATGGCTCGAGGAAGTAACTGGCGAAAAAGCAATGGAGTGGGTCAAGGCTCGAAATGCGAAATCGCAATCGAAATTAGAATCGGACCCAAAGTTTAATGTGCTCCGAGAAGATTTGCTGGCCATCCTGGATTCGGACGCTCGCATCCCCTTTGTAGGTAAGCACGGGCAATTCTACTACAACTTCTGGCGCGACAAAAAGAACGAACGTGGGCTCTGGCGCCGCACAACGCTAGAACAATACAAAAAGACGGAACCAGAATGGGAGTTAATCCTGGATCTGGACGCGCTTGGCAAAGCAGAAAATGAAAACTGGGTTTGGAAAGGCGCCAACCTATTGCGACCAGACTACAAGCGAGCTTTGGTGACTTTGTCTCGCGGAGGTGCAGACGCCGACGTTACTCGCGAATTTGATATGGAGAAACGTGAATTTGTAAAGGATGGCTTTTCACGACCCGAGGCCAAAGGCAGTATGAACTGGATCGACATTGACAATGTGTTCGTCATGACCGACTTCGGGGCCGGTTCCATGACGGAATCAGGCTATCCACGCGTTGCAAAGAAGTGGAAACGCGGGACGCCGTTCGAATCTGCCGAAATCGTCTACGAGGGAAAAAGCAATGACATGTCAGCCAGCGCCGTGCATGATGATTCCCCCGGCTTTGAACGCAATTTCGTCCATCGAAATATAGCATTCTATAACGACGAACTCTACGTGCTGGAGGATCAATCCAAGCTGACGAAGATCGATGCCCCGAATAGCGCCAACAAGTCCGTCTTTCATCAATTCCTGGCGATCGAATTGCGAAAGGCTTGGGAAGTCGATGGCAAGATCTATCCAGCTGGCGCACTACTAATTACCAACTTGGAATCATTCCTGAAGGGAGATCGCAAACTCGAAATGGTTTTCGAACCGTCGGATACGACAGCCCTTTCCAGTTTTGGTTTCACCAAGGACTTTGCCTACATCAACGTGCTGGATGATGTCAAGAACCGAATTTACGTATTGAAGCCTACGGAAAAGGGCTGGGTTCGAGATTCACTCCAAGGAGCCCCGAGTCTTGGAACCGTTACTATTTCGGCGGCGGACCCCGACGAATCGAATGACTTCTTCATGACCACCACCAACTATGTAAATCCGACGACACTTTCGCTCGGAACCATCGGTTCAGAACCGACGGTGTTGAAGCAATTGCCGGCCTTCTTCGATGCAAAAGGGCTGTCTGTTTCGCAGCACTTTGCAATGAGCAAGGATGGAACTCGCATTCCGTATTTCATGGTTGCTCCCGATAGTCTGAAACTGGATGCTAGTCATCCGACGCTTCTGTACGGGTATGGCGGCTTCGAAATCTCAATGCAACCGGGCTATAGCCCGGCTGTCGGACGCGCGTGGATTAGCCAGGGTGGAGTTTATGTCGTCGCAAACATCCGCGGAGGAGGTGAGTACGGACCTCGTTGGCACCAAGCCGCGCTCCAAGAGAACCGTCTGAGATGCTACGAAGACTTTGCCGCTGTCGCGCAGGATCTTGTTGCTCGCAAGGTAACACAGCCTGACAAACTTGGGATCCAGGGTGGATCGAATGGCGGATTATTGGTTGGTAACATGGTCACGCTTTACCCGGGCCTTTTCAAGACCGCCGTTTGCCAAGTGCCACTTTTGGATATGCAACGCTACAACAAACTGTTGGCAGGTGCATCATGGATGGCTGAGTACGGCAACCCAGACGATCCAAAGCAATGGGACTTTATCAAGTCGTTTTCTCCATACCACAATGTCAAGTCAGGGGTGAAATACGCCAACGTACTTTTTACGACCTCGACTCGCGACGATCGCGTTCATCCTGGTCACGCTCGAAAGATGATGGCAAAGATGGAAGAACAAGGTCATTCGGTTTTGTACTATGAAAACATCGAGGGTGGTCACGGGGGAGCAGCGAACAACCGCCAATCTGCATTCATGCAGGCGATTGCCTACACGTACCTAAAGCAACAGCTGTTTGGCGAAGGTAAGTAAACAAGGTCGTATCTCTGTCTCCAGAACAAATTAAGATTTACCTGCCAACGTCTTTTGGATGGAGAGTTCGTTGGCCTGTTTCGATCGAGGAGGTCCGTCGACGGAGCGACGGATCTACATCGTAGGCAAAACTGGTGCACCTTTTTTTTCGACGGGAGGTGCGCCTCGAGGACGCATAGCCACCCAAGCTTCCTAGATCACCCAGATTCTCTTACGGCTGATCCAAGCAGCGCGTATCTTGGCAAACCGAACCAACTAAGACTTTGACCTACCCGCACTCATCCCGCCTTAAAAATGCATCCGTTTCGCTTTCCTCGTCACTCGCCTCGCATTTTTCACAGCGCTTTCGCGTACTTGGTCGCGTTCGCCATTGCGATACCGGGATGCGGGACAACCAAATCCTTTACGGCAACCGAACAGCTACTCATGTCCGATGCGGTCGATTCAACGCTTTCAAAAATGGATTTCCGAGCGATCTCCGGTTACAAGGTGTTTCTTGACACGCAATACGTGGTTGGAGCGGGCAAGGTCATTCCTGGTGTTGCGATGCCTGTCAACCTTGTGAATTCAGACTATGTCATTAGCGGCCTGCGGCAACAATTGACTGCCGCGGGATGTATGTTGGTTGATACGCGAGAGATAGCAGATATTATTTGCGAAGCACGATGCGGCGCGTTGGGAACCGATGGCCACAGCATGATCTATGGCCTCCCGGCGAGTAATTTCCTAAGCAGTGCGGCGTCTGTTATCCCTGGTTCCCCTTCATTGCCAACGATTCCGGAAATTTCCGTTGCGAAGCGAGAAATGAAGAGTGCGGCGGCCAAGGTTTCTGTGTTTGCCTACGACCGAGAAACGCGCGAGCCGTTATGGCAATCTGGAATTGCCCAAGCAGGCAGCAGCGCACGGGACACTTGGATATTGGGCGTGGGACCGCTCCAGTACGGCAACATCTACAATGGAACCAGGTTCGCTGGAAAGCGAATTAGAAACAGAATCGTCAGTCCGGAGGAACCCCAAATAGCCTTGCATGCAAATGGAGTCGACCATCGCAAAAACTACCTTTTCGCAAACAAGTTATTCAGCAAGAAAGACTCAGTCGAATCGATTGCGGGAGCAGAACCTCAAGCCAATTCAGTACCAAAGATCAAAATAAGCGATCAGCCGAGTACCACAACGGTCCGCTAGTCGCCCATTTCGGAGTAAGCCCTGAATGGGGCGGCTACGCCGGAGGGAGGGTGGCTAAGCTATACGACAGGGTAAACCTACGGGATTCATTGTGCCACGCGGCTTGAATAATAACAATCGAGACGACACCTCGAATACAATGACAAGTTGAACGCCCACCAAACCACTGGGGGTTTCTCTGCACATTATTGACTCGCTTTGATATGCGCTCCATGTACGAACCAAGACAAACCATTCAACGACTGACGATCACAACCTCCCTGGCGGTTTATGGTTCGGCTTTGCCATTCGTGATAGCTCATTTTTTTGGGGGAGTCGGGCAGGCGGATGAGCTCGATTTTGAACGCGATGTCGCTCCGCTGATTGTGCAGCGATGTCTAGAGTGCCATAACGCGACCGATCCCAGCGGAGGCCTCGACCTCACCACCTTCGAAACGCTAATGCGCGGTGGCGATAGTGGCCCTGTAATTGAAATGGCAAGTACGTCGAGCCTTCTCATTCAACGTTTGGAGAGCGGCGAAATGCCGCCTGAGAAAAATGGCAAGCCCCAAGCCATACCCGAAAGCGAATTATCCATCTTTCGAAGGTGGAACGCAGCCGGCGCGAGTTGGCCCAAGGGTCGAGTACTAAACTCCTTTGAACGCAGCACAGCCAAGAGAGCGGGTCGCGACTGGTGGGTATGGCAGCCGATTAAGTCGCCTGCCCTCGAGTCGCTAGGAAACAACAACCAGATCGACTATTTTGTCGAGCAAAAACTGACGGACCGAAAACTGAGCCGAGCACCGCAAGCAAGCAAACGTACCTTGTTGCGGCGCCTGTACTATGACTTGATCGGTCTTTCTCCTACCGCCAATGAAGTAGCCGCATTCGATCAAGACAACTCCGATGACGCGTACGAACAAATCGTTGATCGCTTGTTAGCGTCCAATCACTTCGGTGAACGATGGGCACGGCATTGGTTGGACCTCGTTCGGTTTGCGGAAACCAACGGCTACGAAAGGGATGCGGTTAAGCCAAATGCTTGGCGATATCGAGACTGGGTAATTGAAGCGATGAATGCGGATATGCCCTACGACCAGTTCATAACTGAGCAGTTGGCAGGCGATGAAGTACCAAATCGCTCCGAATCAAGTGTGATCGCAACCGGCTTCTTGCGGCTCGGAACCTGGGATGATGAACCAAACGACCCACACGAATATCAATACGAACGTTTGGAGGATATGGTCCACACCACCACGACCGCATTTCTAGCGATGACGGTCAAATGCGCGCGTTGTCACGATCATAAGTTTGATGCGATTCCGCAAACAGACTATTACCGAATTGCCGCCGCGTTTTGGGGCGGTCCAGTTGCACACCGCAGCCGGGAGTGGAATGGAGGCCCTACCAAAGACGAGTTGGGATACGACGTTTTAGGCTGGACGGATCTTGGACGGGAGCCGCCCGCGTTGCATTTGCTCAAAAAAGGCGACATCCACCGACCATTGCAATTGGTTGCGCCTGGGCCGCTGAGTGGTCCCGTGGGATTAGCTTCCGAGTTTGAAACACCGCCATCCGAAGCCAAGACTTCGCTACGCAGGTTGCAATTGGCAAAGTGGATTGTGGACAAGCGAAATCCGTTGACTGCGCGCGTCATCGTCAATCGCTTGTGGCAGCATCACTTTGGCGAAGGGCTGGTACGAACGCCCGACAATTTTGGCTTCCTTGGCAATCCGCCTTCTCATCCTGAGTTGCTTGACTCGTTAGCCAATGAATTGATGGCTGGGGATTGGAAACTCAAACGGATTCACAAGTTCATGGTTATGTCCAACGTGTATCGGCAAGATTCGGTACATCCCATGCAATTCGAATACGCGAAAACAGATGCCGCCAATCGCTATTGGTGGCGGGCCGAGCGACGACGGTTAGATGCGGAACAACTTCGCGACTCGATCTTGCAATGCAGTGGTCGACTTGACACTCGCTTGGCCGGGCCGAGCTTCAAAGCTCCGATTAGCGAAGAAGCCTTGGAAGGCTTATCCATGAAGTCGGGGGCATACCAAGCGTCTTCGCCCGAGGAAACACGTCGACGCAGCATTTACATGTTTGCAAAACGGTCGTTGGCAGTGCCGATGATGTCGGTGTTTGACAGTTGCGACACGACCGCACCTACTGGACGTCGCGATGTTTCCATCGTTGCTCCGCAGGCGCTTACGCTGCTCAACAATGAGTGGGTCCATAGCGAAAGCACCGCGATGGCCATACGTGCGATGGCATCTGCAGTCGATGCAGAATCGCGAGTCGAATCGGCTTGGCGAATCGCTTTGGTACGAAACCCAACTGCAACCGAGAAGCAAGCTTCGATCGAATACATAGAACGATTACGAGCGTTGGCTAAAGACGAACCCAACTCAGACCTCTTGGCTTGGTCGTCGCTTTGCCATACGCTCATCAATACCAACGAATTCATGTACGTGGACTAAACATGAGCCATCAACAGTTTCCATGTGGACAGACGCGGCGCCAAGCACTCTGGCAGATGGGTGGAGGCTTCGCGGGCTTGGCGTTGACTTCATTGCTAGAACAAGACGGGTTCTTTTCTAGGAATGCAATGGGCGGCGATTCGGCGAATCCGTTGTCTCCTCGGCCAGCTCATTTTGCATGTCAGGCCAAAAGTTGCATTTTCCTAATGATGAACGGCGGCCCCAGCCAGGTCGATACCTGGGATCACAAGCCCGAGTTGGAGAAGCACGCGGGCAAGCCGATGCCGACGGATAAAAAGTTTATCAACTCAGGCGGGCGGGCTGTAGGATTTCTAGCGCCAGCGGTTCGACCGTTTAAGCCGGGGGGCGAATGTGGCACGATGGTGTCCGATTTTTTTCCTCGAATCCGCGAGCACGTCGACAAGCTGGCGGTCATACGTTCTTGCTATACCGATACGCACGCCCATGGATCGGCTTCGGTACAAATGAACACAGGCAAGCCGATCATCGGCAGACCATCCATGGGTAGTTGGGTTACGTATGGACTTGGTTCTGAGAATCAAAACCTGCCGGGCTATGTAGTCATGCTCGACAAACGGGGTGGGCCTATCGGTGGCCAACCGAATTGGTCGAGCGGCTTTATTCCAGCTTCGTTTCAGGGAACACTTTTTCGTCCACAGGGCAACCCGATCTTGGACCTCAAAGCACCGGGTTCGCTAACCCGAGTACAACAACGCGAGCAGCTCGATCTCTTGGCGAAGTTCAATAACGAGCATTTGCAACAGCGTCCGGGCGGGTCAGAATTGGCGTCGAGGGCCGCCAGTTATGAATTGGCGTTTCGCATGCAATCGGAGACTCCAGAAGCCGTGGACCTGAGCGACGAAACAGCCAATACTTTGGACGCATATGGAGTGAATCAGTCGCAAACTGCAGAGTTTGGACGCAATTGCTTGATTGCGAGACGACTTGTCGAACGCGGAGTGCGATTCATCCAACTGTACTCAGGTGGAGGCCATCTCGAAGAAACTTGGGATGCTCACGAAAGCGTTGAAAAGAATCACGGACGGCATGCAGGTGAAACGGACCAACCTATCGCTGCTCTGTTAACAGATCTTGCGCAGCGTGGACTACTCGATTCCACGTTGATCGTATGGGGTGGCGAATTTGGCCGCATGCCTTTCAGCGAAGGGGTGAACAAACCTGGTCGAAATCACAACCCATATGGATTTTCGATGTGGATGGCTGGCGGGGGAATAAAGGGGGGAACGACCTATGGTGAAACGGATGAACTGGGCTTTGCGGCGGAGACCAACAAGGTGCATGTTCACGACCTGCATGCCACGATTTTGCACTTAATGGGGATGGACCACACGCGACTGACCTACTTTCACCAAGGGCGAGATGAACGTTTGACGGATGTCTATGGGAATGTGGTAAAGGAAATTCTTGCCTAGGATTCGGAGAGCTCGAATCGAATGCTCACGCCTTTGGCCCTACCATGACACTTCATCACAGAATCCCAGGCCAATGGCGCCATTGTTCAGGGCTAAGTAAATGGCCGGGCCGTTGGCCCTAGCAGCTTTTCCTGCCGCTACGACTCAAAGCGTGCTCGCGAATATTTGTAAGCAGTGCTTCGGCGGCGAGTCTCGCAAATGCGGGATCATTGATGGTCAAGTCGAGCACTCGGAGCTGAATGTGCGATTCGAGATGGTTTTGAATAGACTCGAATAGTGCTTTGTCCGCAATCGGATCATGAAATGGCTCACCAGTCGCACTGATAACGCTGATCGCGCGTGTTGGAATGAGTACCGTCGTTGGCGAAGTATATTGATTCACCGACCGAGCGAGGATTTCGCCTAAACTTCGGCACTCGTCAGGTGTCGTTCGCATCAGCGTAACTTGCGGATTGTGTTGATAGAAATTCCGCCCCTGGAAATGTTGGGGGACCGATGTTGGTTCGCCAAAGTTGACCATGTCGAGGCAGCCTGGAGCCACCACCGCGGGAACTCCCGCCCGGGCTGCGGCGTTCAATCGATCTGGTCCGGCCGAAAGTACGCCCCCCACCAGTTCATCGGCTAGTTCGGTCGTAGTAATATCGAAGACCCCTGCAACCATTCCGGAGTCGATCAGTGACTCCATCGCTCGACCGCCGGTGCCAGTCGCTGCGAAGACAATCGTTTCAAATCCAGCGGCGGTGAAGATTGGAATAGCTGCATTGATACAAGCGGTCGTATTGCCAAACATGCTGGCAACGATAACAGGTCTTTCGCTGTCGGTATTAATGTTGGCGCGCACCATTCCGACGATCGCCCCGGCCGCGCGACTTAGGATCAATTTGGAAACTCGATTGAGTCCGTTGATATCGACAACGCTCGGCATCATCACGATGTCTTTGGTGCCTACATAGTGGGCTATATTCCCACTGGCAAGCGTCGACACGATCAGTTTTGAAAATCCGATTGGCAATGCTCGCATGGCGGCCGAAGCGATCGCGGTCCCGCCCCCGCCGCCGAGCGAAATTATTCCATGGATCCGTCCCGAAAGTCGAAGGTTTTCAATGCAAATTGGAATCGCGCTAGCCATGGCTGTGACTGCTTCGCCGCGATCGTGTCGATCGAGAATGGGTTGCAAATGTAGCCCGCTCGCGTGCGCGACATCAAATCTTGAAATATCCGGTTGAAGTCGGGGTGCGTCCCCCGTCCCGACATCGATCAGCAACACGTCCAAGCCGGCCTCTCGGATGCGTTCCGCCAGGAAAGCGTGCTCCTTCCCTTTGGTATCGAACGTTCCAAGAACAGCGATAGTGGTCACCGTGTCATTGTCCTTTTTTGATTGCTTTGAATTCTCGCGTGAGCTTCATCAGGGAACCCTCAATGGCCATCCGCTCGAGGCTGGACGCTCCCACAAAGCCAACGGTTCCAGCATGTTCGTTGATGTATAGGGCGTCGCTAGGAGTTAGTATGGGGCCACCGTGCGAAAGGCATATCACATCGGGTCGCACCGCGCGAGCCGCTTCGGCGATCTTTTGCACTCGCACCGCAGCGTCATCCAACGAACAGCTTGCTCCCGTAACGCCGACCGAGCCGCCGACCGTTGTACCGACGTGGGCTATCACAACGTCGGCTCCGGCCCGGGTCATCGCCTCCGCCTCATCGGGCTTTGCCACGTACACGATACTAAAGAGGTCCATTTTCTGAGCGATCGCCACCATCTCCACTTCTTTGTCGAAACTCATTCCCGTTTCTTCGAGGATTTGCCTAAAGTTTCCGTCCACGATGCAGTGGGTTGGAAAGTTGTTTACGCCGGAGAACCCCATTTCTTTGACTTTCAATAGCCAATGCCACATCCGACGCCTTGGATCCGTTGCATGCACTCCACAGATGACTGGTACTTCTTCGACCACTGGGAGAACTTCGAATTCACCGATCTCCATGGCAACCGCATTGGCGTCCCCATAGGCCATCAAGCCCGCGGTCGAACCATGCCCGGCCATTCGGAAGCGGCCGGAGTTGTAGATGATGATCAGGTCGATTCCCCCTTTTTCGAGAAATTTAGCACTAATCCCGGTCCCAGCACCAGCCGCGATGACACTCTCGCCTCGATCGAGCGTCGCGCGTAACCTCGCGTTGACTTCGGCGCGCGTGTAGGGATTTCCTTTTCCAGTCCAAGGATTCGGCATGTGTTGTTCGCATTCTCTGTTTGGTAAGGGGTGCCAGGAAGGACCAAAGGTATCTTCTATCCGCATGCTTGAAAACCGGTAGCAAGTCCCTCGCCAACAATGCCAAATCTTATCGGCTAAAGTTTTCGCTTTTTCACTTGACTCGGCCCCTTCGTTCGGCTAATATTTTAGCCGACACGGATTTGTGTCGATTTTGTATGAAAGATCTACACTTTTCGGCGAATACCAACAAAACCCATAAGCGGCTACACCAAATCCCGCAAGCTCGTCCTGCAGATCGTTTTGGTAGCGAAAAACCGAAACTTCCGCGGGGCAAACCGGCAGGATTCCTTGTGCCGCGAATCGAATGGTGGCGATCTCCGAGCGGTGTAGAAGAATCCGTGAGATCCTATTTTCGAAACGGAAGGGGCATAACGTGACCATCAACGATCCGCTCAGCGCTCGGGAGCGCGAGATCCTCGACCTCGTTTATCGACTTGGCCAAGCCACTGCCACGCAGGTCATCGCAGAGATGAAATCACCACCCTCCAGAAGTGCTGTCCGGACGTTCTTGAAAATCCTTGAGGACAAAGGCTATCTGCGACACAAAAAGGAAGGGCGTGAATATGTTTTCACTGCAATCCGATCGCGTGAAAGTGTTGGTCGCAAAGCGGTAGTCCATGTCCTTGAGACATTTTTTGGAGGGTCGCTTTCGAATGCGGTGGCATCGTACCTTTCAAAACCGGGGCAAGAAATTAACTCTGACGAGCTCAAGAAGCTTGAACAGCTTATCGAAGCAGCCCGTAAAGTGGAGAACAACCAATGAATTCTGTATGGATTAGCCTTGATGCAATCGCAAACGGACTATGTTTTTCGTCATTGATCGCAGTTGCGTTGGTTGGCTTCGGCTCGGGACTAAATCGACTTTTTGCAAACAGTTCAGCATCCTTTCGGCACTCGATTTGGCTCGCCATCTCGATTTGTGTTTTGGCGACACCGGTCGCTTCCCTTTGGATACCTGGCGTTCTACCCCGTGCTACCTTGTCATCTCAATTCGCTGCATCCGTCATCCAGTCAGAGGAAGTAGGTACAGTCATTTCCAATTCGCAAATGGATATCAAACTGAACTCGGGCGAGCCTCCAAAACATGAGCCGGTAAGCCTACCAGAAACGGGCCCAAGAGCGGATTTGAACCAAGGTGCTAGCTCGACCGTGGCTGAGCGATTGGCCACACTGTCGACGAGGAAATCGGAAGTCCAACATTTCTACCACTGGTTTGTGTGCATCTGGATTGCCGGAATGATCATTTTCATGTGTCGGATTTGGCAAGCCAGAAAGAAACTTGCTTCCGCATTCCATCAAAACGACGAATCCATCGGAGAATCCCTTTCGCCCGTAGTTCACAGACTGGCAAGAGAGCACGGACTTTCCGTCATTTCGTGCGTTAATCCGTCGGCGACCGTCCGCGGGCTAGATCCTAGGACGATAGCACTGACGATTTCGAAATCGGACGCGGGACCGTTGATTTGGGGGTTCATGCCAGCAAGACTCTTAATCCCAATGTCTTTGGATCAATTGCCTTGCGAGGCTCAGGAGGCTGCGATTCGACATGAGTTTGCGCACGTGGCGAGAGGGGACGAGTGGGTTCGCCGGTATCTCCTCGTATTGCGCACCCTATTCTGGTTTCATCCGTTGGTTAGGTATAACTGTGATCAAGTGCAGTTGTTCGCTGAAAAAGCCTGCGATGACCAGGTATTGCGATTGGGGTACAAGCCAAGTTTGTATTCCAGTTTGCTTCTCCATTTGGGGCAGCGGCAACGGATGATCGATCCCGCTTTTCAGACAAGCGGCATGGCTCAGTCGCAAATTGCAAGCCGTATCAACTCCGTTCTCAAAGCAGATGTTTCGCGACGGCCGATGTCTTGGGGTGGTGTGATCGCGGTCACTGTTACGCTTTTTCTTTTCACTTCGGCCGTCTCAGCTCTTCGTCCTTCAAATTCGGCAGGAACTGGGGCAAGGGCTTCATTTCAAGATACTCACAATCCAAAACCGGGTGAAGTTCCGAGACTGAATGTTGGGGCAAAAGACTGGCCTCAATGGGGTGGCTCATCGGCTCGGAACAATACTCCGGGGCAAGGGAACATTCCTTTGGAATGGGATATTAAAAAAGGTAAAAATGTCCGCTGGTCGATGCGGCTAGGGTCGGACTCGTACGGTGGAACCGTCGTTGCCAACGGCAAAGTGTTTGTGGGTACGAACAACGGTGCTGCCTACTTGAAACGCCTTCCAAGCAACGTAGATCTTGGCGTCCTTTTGTGCTTCAATGAGCTAGACGGCGAGTTCCTTTGGCAACACTCCAACAACAAACTGCCAACGGGTCGGGTTCACGATTGGCCGACCTTAGGGATATGTAGTGCGCCTCTGGTCGACGGAAATCGATTATGGTATGTCACGAACCGTGGTGAGGTAGTTTGCTTGGACACCGAGGGATTCCGCGACGGGGAAAACGATGGACCGTTCGTGCAAGAAGAAGTTACCGTGGAAAACGAAGCCGATGTGGTTTGGGTGTTCGATATGATGAAGCAATTGAACGTGTCGCAGCACAACATGGCCAACTGCTCGGTGACTTGCGCGGGCGATATGCTTTTCGTGAATACTTCGGAGGGGGTCGGGGAATCGCATGCCGATGAAGGAAAGGAGCATGCACCCAGTTTTTTATGCTTGAGTCGCGCGACAGGCAGCGTGTTGTGGACCGACAGTTCGCCCGGCAACAATATCCTGCATGGTCAATGGTCGTCACCGGCGTATGGAGTGCTTGGCGGTACTGCGCAAGTGATCTTCGGCGGAGGAGATGGCTATCTCTACGGCTTCCTGGCTGAAGGAGAGTCCGGCAAATCCAAACTACTGTGGAAGTTCGATTGCAATCCTAAGAACTCGAAGTACCAATTGAGTGCGGGAACGCGAAACCATGTTGTTGCTACTCCGGTGATCTACAACTCACTTGTTTACATCGCGGTAGGAGAAGACCCAGAACACGGGGATGGCAACGGACATCTTTGGTGTGTTGATCCGACCAAGCGTGGCGACGTAAGTCCGACCCTGGTTTACAATTCAAAGTCACCCACCGAACCCATCGCGCACAAACGTCGCCAAGCTCTCGACGCAGCAGTCGGAGACTTCGAAAAACCGAATCCCAATTCGGCGGAGGTTTGGCACTACGTTGGTTTGAACCCTTCAGTTTTCGAACAGACGATGCATCGGACCTGCTCCACCGTTGCCATTCAAAAGGATCTCTTGTTTGTTCCTGATCTTAGTGGTCTCTTTCACTGCTTGGACGCAAGGACTGGCAAAGCCCATTGGATCTACGACATGTTTGCCGCTTGCTGGGCATCACCCTTGATTGTAGACGATAGAGTTTACATATGCGACGAAGATGGAGATGTGGCAGTCTTCCAACTGAGCGACACTATGAGTTTATTGAAGGAGCAAAACTTGGGGTCCGCGATCTACAACACTCCCATCGTCGCCAACGACACACTGTTTATCGCAGCAAGAGATCGCGTCATTGCAATTCAAGAGGGGACCCAAAGCAAACCGCTTTGGTAGCGTTTTCCCCGTCAATTCGTGGACTCGTGCTCGTAATCGATTGTTCCTATTCGAGCAGGCCAGCCGAGAGTGGCAGTCGAAATTACGGCAGCATTCTAAAACTCGGCGTGCGCTCGGAGGGCTTCGAGGAAGACAGGGCCGCGATCTTGGTTAAAACCGGGATGGACGATAAGCTGAAAGTTTGCAGTCAGGAAAATGTTGGAAGAAATCTTCCATCGATAGTACGTTTCGTATGCGTTCTCAAGTCCGTAATTTAATTTGCCATCGCCGAGAATAAACCCAAGTCCGCCCGCCGCCAGATAGGCCCGATGCTGAGGCGAGAGACCATTGACCGCGATTCCTAGGCCGATTTCATCGTCCTTGCGACGCCATCTAGTTCCTTTGATCCGAGCTCCGACGGTAAAAGTCCGATCGATTTCGGTGAAGGCCCAAGATTCCGTTCGGCCGTCATTCCAGCCGGCCCGCGAAAAGAATCCCAAATCCTCGGAGAGTTCCTGATCCCAACTGTAGCCAAAACCATATTTACTGCGATAGCGACGTGTTGTGGTAATGTCCGTCATGGCCGCAGGATCCGTGGTCGCTTGTTGATAGTCCCCCATGTTGGCGCGATTCAAAAATGCCAGCAAACGAAGATGCCCGCTGAGTCCACCGCTCTCATTTCGGCGTTCCATTTCCCAAGCGTGGCCATGCGCGCGATCAAAGTGGGAATCGATCACTGCTCCATTTGCTTCGGTGGGTTCCCCAAACAGTCCGTACCTTATTGCCCATTGCTCGCGGTTTAATTCGGCCACACCGCCATAGGTGTAACCACGCACATCGGCCGGATAGTCCCATGCGCCGTTGTAGAGGAGCGCCCAGTTGAGGAATTGCGTGCGGGGATCGTGGTTAAACGCGTTGTTATCGATGAAGTCCGTGGCTGCCAGCTTCCCCAGCGTCAACCCAATTCGATTCACGTCCCGATAGCCGGCTACGGAGTTTGGGCCATCGTTGACTTTTTCTCGCTCCCCACCCAACCCAATCGTTTGAGTGAAATACGTTCGTGCAACATAGGGTGTGGGTTGTGGCAAGCCGACACGCGTGATTTCTCCATTAGGAAATCCGCCGACGCCAGATACGCCACTTAGTCCCCGGCCACCTGCGACTTCGGGATTAAAGAACAACTCACCACCATCATAAAGCCGCGCACCGAGAAATAGTGTGCTTGTTTGGGAAGTGGCGACCTCGTGAAATGGAACCAAGCTGTGTATTCCAGAATACGGGGCGTGAAACCGGCTATGGTACTGTGAAACAATGGTGGTCTGTCCATGAACGGAAAAAACACTTTCAAATTCGTCGAGATCGTTCTTGAAGGAATTCTCCTTGGAACCGCTCGCGTGGTTGTATTCGGATTCCATCGCTACCGAGTTTGAATCGACTAGCTCCTCTATCGTCATTTTGTCCTGGGCTATGACCGATTTTGGGCTCCAAGCAATTGCGAAGCACGCAACGATTTGAATTGCGATGACGACTATCGTTAATTGCGACAACCTTCGAGCACGTGAGCGCGCATCCATCCGTGTCTCGCTATAGCTCGATCTAAGGTGAGGGTAAGGATGGTATTGAATTGCACGGCAATTTGGCATAAGTCAACCGATTGTGCCAGCGAACCCGTCAGATGATGGAGCACTTCGATCACGGTAGCAGTGTTAGTTGGTCGAACGAAATAGACAAATTTTTATGCCGGCCAGCCTAGGGCGAAACGTCGAGTCTTTAAGATTCAGATAGGCTTCGGCCGCATCCAAACACCCTATCTTGCCTGTCTATCCAAGCTTGTCTTACATAGAAACACACGACGAAGTATCTGTAGCGTTCCGCCGACTTATCACGTTAACCCATCTGTGAATGGTTCGAAATGCACTTTTGCTTGTATTCCACAATTGCAGGAAACAACCAACGACTTCGACAGTGGCGGTGGCGCATGTGCAAGACTGTGCCTGCCTTGATTGGGTGGCTAACTCTCTGCCATACGGGGCTTGCACAGCAAAACCTATTCAACGTTCCGTCTGGCACCATAACGCGAAAAGATGAAGTGTTCCTGCAAGAACAAATGAACCTTGGAAGATTTGGTGAATCGAACACAACGATCGACTATGGATTAGGGAATAATTGGGAGATGGGGCTTAACATCTTCAAGGTCAACCTATATCCGGGAAACGTAAAACCGCTTCCTGGTGAGTCCAATGAAGATGCCTTTATGTTCAACCTTCAAAAAGGCTTCCGGCCTTTCGAGACGCTGGTATTTGAGATTGGAACCCAGCAAGGAATAAGTGCAAACAATGGGACTCAAAAAGTCGACTACCTCAATTTCACTTGGAGTGTGGCGCGTTGGACCCCAGAGGAAAGCAAATTCGAGGGAACCCTCGTTTCAGGCGCGTATTACGGTAATACGAATTATCTGGGAATAGGCAATGAATTCGGATGGATGATTGGAATCGAATATCCTTTATGGCGTGAAGACTTGAGTTTCGTTGCAGACTTCATTTCAGGAACAAACAGCGCAAGCGTGGCTGTCATCGGCGCTCAATGGACCATTTCGGAAAAGAAGGGCTGGCAGATCTCGCTCGGGGCTCAATTGCCTAGCCCATCGAGTGGCAACGACTATGGGGCTGTTTTCGAATTAACCAAGTTCCCGCCGTCGTTTGCAAAGTCCACAAAGCAGCCCATCGCACTTCAGCCCGCACCGTAATCCTGAAATGGTTGGAATTCGTAACGTGAGTCGCACGGACCCTAACGTATTTATTTCGTCCCAGATCCGACAGATACGACGACGGATCCATCGGGCAGCACCATACCTGGTCTCAAATCGCCGGTCGGCTGTCCATCCGCCGACATTGGACCGGAATATACGTTCGGATTGCGCTGTTGAACGGTAACACTTGGCCGGCTGACAACATAGGGCGCGACATACTGGGGAGAAACATAACTCGATGAGTACGACGGCGAGTAATAGGTGGATGGCTGGGCTGAGTAGTAGTTCGAATATCCGAGTCCGGAATATCCAAGTCCGGAATATCCTAGACTGGAGTATCCTAAGCGTGAGCCGCCGTAACCATACGACGAACCGTAACCGCCGTAACCCGAATTAATGCCGAAACCTGGGTAGCTGCCTATTCCAATACTAATTCCGCCTAGCCCGTAACCGCCAAATCCTCCGTACCCGCCATAGTAGCTATTTCCCACATGGTGCGAGCTACCCATATGTGAGCTACCCATATGTGAGCTACCCATGTGTGAACTACCCATGTGTGAGCCTCCAGAATGTCCGCCGCCATGTCCACCGCCATGCTGCCCAAACGCAGTTGTTTGAGAACACACAGCGATCCCAGATACAACACAAAACGTCGACAGGGTTCTCAACCATGAATTTTCGAAAAATCGTTTCAACATGACTCTCTCCAGGGCATGCGGTGCATGCCAATTAGTGTGTTTCAAAGCAAGACTGACTGTGTTAGTGCAAACCAAGGGCCAAATTGGACTGAGGAATGGGTAAAAGCTAGCCATCGCTCTTGAGACGCGGACCTAATAGCAATACAGGCAATGATTTGGCGCCGCGAAAGGCTACAATTGCGTGTGGCACGCCCAAAGGGAAGCGTGGGTGTGGGAATTGTGGCAAATGCTTCTAGCGACCCACCACGCCCTTCGTAAACTCAGGGACGTGCCACACGATGGCGGCTCCTTGCGAATAAATTCAAAGCCTAGGAGCGAAAGGCTACAATTGCGTGTGGCACGCCCAAAGCGAAGCATGGGCGTGGGAATTGTGGCAAATGCTTCTAGCGACCCACCACGCCCTTCGTAAACTCAGGGACGTGCCACTTGATGGTGGGCTCCGTGCGAATAAGTTCAAAGCCTAGGAGCGAACTGACAGTCAATTGTCAATCACGAACTTTCACGATCATTTCCGTTTTGTAATGCAATCTCATCGAAATTATGGGGACATTGAAAAGGGAACTATGCGGGCTTAGATCAAAATGATCCCTTTTCGATCACATCTTGAGACCGACGCGGATCCCTTTTGGTGCAGCTGTTGGTTAAGCCGCGTTGGGCGCCCCATGAAGCATATTCGTCCGATTGGAGCTTGACGCGACGGACGACTTTTTGGCGCCCTTAGAGTGGAGGGCCTAGAAGTCCAGTTGGCAACGCAGGCCATAGGCGTCCGTTTGCGAGCTGATGAAATTGCTGGAAAGGATGGTTCCATTGCTAGTCGGTCTAGAATCCGCCCAGGAATGAATGTAGTTGAATACGCACTTGCAATTCGGATTCACGTACCAATTCAAGCCAGCAGTCATATTCTGCATCATGCCGCCTTGGATCTGTTTGTCGGTCAAATCGAGGTACGACCAACGTCCTGCGATCTCCCAGGCACCCCAACCGCCGCCGTTTTTCGATACGCTATGGAACGGCATCACCCGATCGATCGCTCCTGCTTTGCGATCATAGGGCCTATGCTCGCCAGTTAGAAACCAACCCACTTGGGAATAAGCACCGTTCAAGAACGCATTTCCGTTGCCCGTGGTGTCGACAAAACATCCCATGGCTTCGCTTTGCCAAGAGAGCGGACCTCGGACCCACATGGATTCCAATCCAACCGTTTGAGTCAAACTGGATCCTACGGTTCCAGTATCCACAAAGAATGGAGTTCCATTGGCGACCGACGGAACCGGTTGGCCGCTCGTTCCGATCGGGGAACCCGTTGGCACCACAAACTCGCCGACGAATATTTCAGGCACACTTCGAAAACGCACTCTTTCGTTTGGAGGTGCATTTAGGAAATATCCAGTCCCAACGTGCAAATAGTCTTCGCCTTTGGCACCATCATGCCATAGTAAGTGCGTCAATCTGCCTGCACCGCCGCTACCGCCGTCAGTACTCAAGGAGCCACCGAATTGATCTTGCCCAGTTCGGAAACAGGACGCGGCCCAAGTCCAGTTCAAGTCGTCCGAGTTATTGTAGAACCCAACACCAATATGACGGAACGGCGTGAAGGCTTGGAACAAGGACGAACGTTCCATGAATGTCGTGTAACGAAAACTACTAACAACTTCCAAACTAAAGGGTTGTTTCCATTGCCCGACGCGGACCGTACCCAATGGTCCGACATCCTTGAAATCCGCCCAGAGGTCCGTAAATGTTGGACGTCCAAAGAAGCCAAAGTCCATTTGCATGAAGTAATCCATGCGATCCGACACGGCACCTTTCGCACCGAGTCTTGCACGACGAAAATCTGCGCCACTCTCGACCGATCCATAGGCTTGTCGGCTTGACTCTAGCTGGTTGAAGCTAACCGCGTCCGCTTGAAAAACACCGCTGAGGGTGACATTGGGATACTTTGGTTTCTCGGGGGCTGGCTTTTTTCCGTCCGCCAATTTCTTTAGTTCGGCTTCCGTTAAGTTCTCTTTTGATTCGAGCGCTCTTAAACGCGTCGTGAGTTCTTCCAAAGTTGCCGGCGGTTGATCCACAAAACTAGGTGAGGAAACGTACTGCAAGTCCGACCCCATTGGATTGCTTGCAATACCCGACCCGAACGGTTGGGGATAGTACGGCTCTTGCCCCATCGCTTTAGAATTCCATGCAGAAATCGCAAGGGTTGCAAACAGCAACTTGTGTATGCGTAACATATTGAAATCCGAATTCATAAAACGGGTTGGCGTCAGCTTCTATGCGATTTTATCGTCGCGCCGCCTCAACCAAATAAAGCCTTTTCAATGCAAGCGTTTCATGAATTTTACAGTTAGGGACAAACGGCAACTTCGGCTCCGCCGTGAAGCGATTACAAATTGGTTAGTAATGCATTTTCGAGCCCAACTTCCTTTTCCTGAACTTGCACGCGTTCTCCTTCAATCTTCATTTGACTTCAAGTACTTTCCGATACTCAATCCTAAGGACTGCAATCGATTGAGACACGAAGTCTTCGCTCCCCAAATTAAGACCAATAGCAACAAAAGGCTGACACCCAATAGGCAACGCTGTGAAGCATTTCCACCAACAATTCGCTAAGGTTGAGCGGGAGCTTGCCTCCTCTCAACCTTGTTTTGGCGTCCTACGTCACTGCCCGTTAACCGCCGCACTTCGCTCTCGCCTCGACCGCCTAAGGCGGTCGAGGCGAGAGCGAAGTGAAGTAATTTACGGTCCGAGCCGCACATTAAAGTACGCCAAAACGGCGTCCGTCGGAGACAAGCTCCGATCGGACGAAAATGCTTAACAGCGTTGCCCAATAATCCTGTTCGCATGGTCGAACAGGATGAATCAATAACTGATCTACACGGCTATTTCCCGCTCGTCTATTTGGTCAGGATTAACTTTCCCTGCCGTGTGCGACGAAGGCGATAGATCTGACCTTCATTTTCAATCCAGACTTCTTCGCCACATCTACAGAGATCGTTGAA
Source organism: Pirellula sp. (assembly GCA_031374925.1). Lineage (GTDB taxonomy): Bacteria > Planctomycetota > Planctomycetia > Pirellulales > Pirellulaceae > JBKCUI01. Next base: position 65,629 of record JANMHA010000394.1, read on the forward strand.
TTCGATGATTTTTGGAAAACGCCCCATGCCATGGTTCGCATGGCAATCGATTTTCTGCTGCATCGGGACGAGTTGTTCATTTGCATCCGGGGTAGTCATCAGTCAAATTCTCTGTGATAGGCCATTTTTATGGGACCAAGATATTTTTCGCTGTCCTGCTTGCGTAAATGCAAAAGCATTATTGACGTAAACCCAATCATACGCAATACTGCTATTGAGATTGATTCTCAGTTTCAATTAATGTAACCCGACGACGCAGCAAGCCATCGGATTCGAGCGGATTTTCCGCCCTGCGAAATCCTCAGCCAGCCACGCTCGGATACGCCGCCACGGTTCAACGTTGGGCCAAAGGGGTAGTCCGTTTCCTGGTTATCGAGGAAGTTCAATAATGGTTTGCAAACAAGTCGCAAATTCCAGCTTTAGGGTTCGTGTTTCAGTTCGCGGCTTTACTTTGGTCGAACTCTTAGTCGTCATCGCCATCATCGGCATCTTGGTTGGACTGCTTCTACCCGCCGTTCAAGCGGCCCGCGAAGCGGTTAGGCGAATTCAATGCTCCAATAACATGAGGCAAATCGGTCTCGCGATGCATATGCACATGGATCTTAAGAAAGGGCTGCCCTCCAACGGAAACTACGTTTGGAACGGTTCAGCCACTACGACTACCAACGCTTGGTCGGGAATGGCCCGTATCCTGCCGCAAATCGAGCAGGAAAACCTCTTCCGAGGGATCGACTTTGCTATTGGCTACAACGCACAACCGAGTACTTCGTCCAAGCGAGTGGGCACGTTTATGTGCCCCAGTGAGGTGAACGACCGAGGTTACGGAACCGATCCAACCTTTGGTAACAAGCACTGGCCCATCAACTACGCCATGAATAATGGCACGTGGGCTGTCCTCATTGGCAAAGCGACTGGCATGCGAACTGGCGATGGTGCCTTCGGACCGAACCAAGCCAATAGGCCGGCGGATTTTACCGATGGTTTAAGCAATACGCTCGCGATATCGGAAGTCAAAGCATTTACGAATCGAATAGCTGGCGCGAGCGCCACCGCAACTTTCCAGTCCCCGCTCAAACCACCTTCGACGCTGGCATCGCTTTCGCTGGGCAGTTTCAACCACACGTCTTTCACGCACGTGGAGTGGGTGGATGGGAAAGTTCACGAGACCGGATTTACGACTGTCTTCACTCCAAACACCAAGGTCATTTACAGCATTGGCGGAGCCAACTATGACGTCGATTTGGTGATGGCCACCGAATCGAACGCGGGGGACACGTATGCGGCGGTGACTTCCCGCAGCTTCCACACCGGTGGAGTCAATATTCTTGCGATGGACGGCTCGGTACGTTTTCTTAGCAACACTATTTCCTTGGAAACGTACCGAGCACTCGGGACCCGTGCTGGCGGCGAAGTTGCGACGGATTGATGCAATGCCACCTAGTCTAGGATGTCTGGCACCGCCTATCGCAAGTGTTGCTCGATCAGTTGAACGATAACTTCGGTCGACTCGATGGCCCCAACGGATGTTGTCTTTGGAAACATCAACTTGGGAATAGTGCCGCCGCCAGCTTTCTGATAAATCGCCACATGTTTGGCGACGTATTCGCTCGGAAGGTTGCTGCTGAGCATCGCTTTAAGCTTTTCGGCATCGACCAATTCGTTCGCCTTGGTCAATGCGATAGCGTAAGCAGGCTTTTTCGTGAACAGGAAGTGATGAAACTCGGAGAATTTGTCATGGTCGACGGACCAGACTGCGATGGCAAGTTTGGCAATGGCACACGATTCGGCATGAGCGGCGTCCGTAGATTTGACCGTCGGATTGCACTTAATGTCGAGCGGCACAGGCAATGCAATGATCGCAAGCCTATCCCCTAATTTCGCTCGAGCACCTTCGATGGCTTTGTGAGTTCGTTGACAATGCTCGCAGGTGTAATCGAATAGCTCGACGAATACCATTTCCGCATCGGGTTTGCCAAGAAGCGGCCAAACATTGGTTTCGAGTTTGAGATTGCTCAAAATTCGGGCCGCCTTAACTTGCCCTTCGTCAGTCTCATTCGCGATTTCACAAGCCGTGAGAACGGTCGGATTCAAAAACAAGGCGAAGCACTTGGTTATCTGCGAGACATTTTGAACAAATGGAGTTCGCATCAAGCCTGCGTGTGGCGCGCCAGCCGACTTCGGCGCCTCGAAGATGGATGCATCCTCTTCCTCGTGTGCTGCTGGTGCATCGCGATCGTCCGAGTGGTCGATGAGTTCAAACGTTTGAGGAGCCACACCAAGCGTTTGCAATAAAATCAGCACAGAGATCGCTGCAGCAGTGGCCCCAGCAATCCATCGAAGCGACCGGGTTGGAAGCGGGCTATTCCAGAGGAAAACTGCCGCCAGCAGTATTCCACTCGTATGAGCGATCAGGCAATAAAGACACAAGTGCTCAATCCAAAAAACTTGCAGTCCAACGAACCACACCGCGGCGGCTCCAGCCGAAAGAGCCGCAAATCCGATGATCGCCCAACGGGCTTGTTGCGATCGCTGCGAGCCCGGCTTGGCTAGCAACATCGTGAGAACCGCAAGATGGACGGCAATGGCCGGCAGACTCACCGGGATCGACATCACGCTGGACCACTGGCTGTGTAGAACGTGACTGCAATCAAATACGCTGCCTCCATCACAGCCTGCTACCGCGGAGGATGTCAACGATGCCCACGCCAAATAACAACTGGCCGCCAATGCCGTAGCGCTACACGCGAACATGGACCACCACGCAATGGTTGGGATCGACAAGTCGCTACTCGCAATTCTCATTTTACTAAAACTTTGTCGCAAGTGGACAGTTGGCGTGAACTCAGGATTTCCAAACAGTTGACCGCCAATGCTCATGGGTATATCTCGAAGTATTTCTTTGAAAGGGTGAATTTGCGGAAAGGCTGTGAATTTATTCGCAAGGTGCAGAACTTTGTCGCCTTTTGCTCCGCAAAAGTGTGTTAACGAGGCGCACTTTCGCGGAGCGAAAGGCGACAATAATAAATTCATTCACGGCCTAGGAGCCAAAAAGGGAACCGAGCCAAAAAGGGAACCGAAGGATGTCGTAGAACGCTAGCTCCGTTGGTGGTTCGAAAAACGAAAAAAGCCGACGTTATTGAAATACTTATGCACTCAACATCGTCGGCTCACTATGCAACACGTACCCGCACCCTTGCCGGCAACGATTTGTTTAGTTTTCCGAATAACTGGTGGCACATTCAAGGAAATACCACAGCTCGATCAAATATATGCGCTGGTCCAGGTAAAGCAAGCTTTAATTGGGCACTGGTTCGGCTCATTTCGGAGTGTCGAGCTACAATCCGCTTAACCACCGCCGTTTACCTAACCATCTCGATTTAGGTGCGAGTTCAAGACGGGAGCAAAAAGCAAACGACTAACCAATTGTCCTCTCGCTCCGCTGGGCAAGCCCAACGTAAGCGATTCGGGGCGCCACCCTCACTCCACCACACCACCACTCCATCACCTTCGTCGGAGTTGAGGCTTGCGCATCGACCGACGTACAAACCACCAGATGCCGATCGTGCCCAATACGCCAATAACCACGGTGATCGTGTTGGATGTTTTTGAGTTCATGTTCAAGGGGGTAGTCTCGTTGATGGAAGTGAAACCAAGTGCGAGAGAGTCCATGACAACCAGCGGCCCAATCTGTCTCTGTTGTTCACCCAGCGATTGCGAAGTCTCTTGTGTTTTGTAGCTCCAAAAGCGATAAAACCAACCCGATGCGGTTGATTTCATTCGGGGATACCAAACTTGATCATTGGCCGATTCGGAATCCTTATCTAAATTGAGCACTTTGGGTTTCAACCAACTTGGAACTTCTGTTGAGACGCAGGTAACCGGGTACTCGTTATGATAAACAATCGGTTCTTTCTCCCCCTTGATTTCGTAGGTACGATTGCCGATATCCGCCATCGCATCCAATTGATAATAATGATTGCTACCCAGGATGGCAACTTGCACCGGGTCGTCCACTTGGACGCGTGAGACTCGCACGACTCGCATGTTCATTACGACTCGCTCCATCGCCGGCCTGTTCCCCGATGTTTTTTGTCTCAAGGCCTCGATCAGGTCGGCGACCGACTTTTCGGTACCTAACTTTTGGCCGAGGGGACTATTCTTTGCCAACTGCATTAAGGCAAAGAAAGGTTCAATTTCTTTGGTGGACAGTGGTTTGATCGGGTCTTTTTGCAATTCATGAATTCGATCCATCCACGCTAAATCCCATCCTTTCTCCATCAAGTATTGCAACCGCTCAGGGATTTTTGGTTCGAATGCCGAGGAGTCGACGCTTGACAATTCTTCCGTCATCACCCATTTTGGGGATCGCGTCCAAGCCAGTTCGGTTTCGTCACTGCGCGTCCAACGAAGGCCATCGATGGTGCATGGCTGTCGAATCGCATCCAGCGGAGTTCCATCTGTTTGAAGCCAACCGGCAGGTACCGATGCACACAGCAATGTAATTGGAGTATGTTCCATTTCGAGTTGACATCGATATACGTGAGACCTTTCCAGTACGTCGGAGGTCTCAGCATCGATTTGAATACGCTCTATTTTAGTGACTATCCCCGCGAAACGAGACAAGGAGGTAGACTCCGAAATGGGCCATTCCGACCTGTTCGTTAAAAGTAGATCGAGGTCGGGAAAGAGTCGCTCCAATTCTAAAATCGGCTTGCTGGCTGCTGACGCATTCGATCCTCGAAAGCCCGCTTCTATCGCAGTCTCATCTAGAGCCTCCAATGCTTTGTGTAACCTTGGTCGCACGATCGCATACGGGGTCTTGGTATCAACTGGAGGTTGCCAAGTCGTGCTATCCCAGGCCGATCGTTTGAGGGTTTGAAATGGACTGTCGACCGGGATGATTTCCTTGGACCCAAAGGGTTTGAGATAAGCAGCCAGCAATAGCGGCGAGAATTCATTGCCTCGCTGCGACTTATACGCGATGCGCTTAAAAAGCAGTCCGGTGAGGGATATGTGGGAATCTCTCTCGAGCTTGACGTTTTGGTCAATATTTGCCTTAGGTGCATAGACGCAAATCGGCTGACTACTGTTGTCATCAGGTCTTAGCCAAATGACTTCGTAATCCAGATTGGTGAAGCCTGCTTCGGAAATCGACGCACTGGAATCAACTTGGTAAATAGTTCCCTCAAAGCGTATTGGTCGTCCGCGGTAATCGTGACCAGCAGAAAGCAGTTGCGAAACCTCGATCTTTGGGAAATGAAGCGGCAGAGCCACTTGATTTGCGAGTAGCTCGCGAAGCGTGCCGACTCGCTGCCAGCTACGAACTAAAGGAAGCCAGTCGGTCGACCACCAAGTTGAGTTATCGACAATTTGTTCCAGTAGCTTCTGATCTAGAGCGAGACTCAAGCCGCGGAAAAAATCATCTTGTCGGGGAGTCGGTTCCCGTGCCACGGATTCCATAAACCACGGATTCTGTTTTTGGAATGCATCCATAAACGTTGGAAGCAATGTTTCCGATCTGTCCGCGTGACCAGCAACGACGGAAGCAGCATTCTGAGCTTCGATTTCCGTCCATTTATCAAGTTGCAGTTCTGCGTCGACATACCATCGCTTGACGTCTGTCCATGGAATTGCTGGGGAATCTGCTTCATCGTCCGTTGCTCGTCGGCCATATAACTTGCGTGCCAATCCACCTACTACGGAAACAGGGGCATTTTTAAGCAGGGCTTTCCAAATTTGCTGGTTAGAAGCAACCGCCGGACTTCTAGCCACCATCGATAGTTGTTCGAGGGATAGCGGATCGATACTTTTTGGATTTTCGAGTTGCGTCGGAGAGGATGGTTGTCCACCAGTAAGCGTTTCGGAATCCGTCATCGTTGCCGAGTTGGAGGTGGGCAAGAGTCCGATTGCGGTTGCGACGGTCTCGACTTTTTTCACATCGGATGTTTGTTGAATCAAAATGAGAATTAATGCGAGCAGAATAACGAGCGAGGCCAACCGACGCGTCCCAGCCGATCGCTCAAGTGCGCTGGTGCGTATCTGGCTTTGGCCTTCGGCGCTGTACCAACGTTGTCGTTTGTGTTTGATCATGCTTAAGGTGCTCTCAAACTAGCGGCAAAGAACTTCCTAGCCGCTTGATGGTAGGCCAACCCATCCCAATTGGCAGCTAGTTCCAATGCGATTAGTCCTTCTGCAACCGGCGTACTGCTATAGATTGCATGGAGGCATTCCTCGACTAATCTGGCCGGTGCGTCCCTACGGACGACGAGCAGGGCGGTCGTTCTCAGCGTGTAGATTGGATTCTGGGTCGTGATCGCGTAGGCTTTGTCGGTGATTTCATAAAAATGAAACATAGGCTCGGCGTTCGCGAGTTCGGCGGCATTTTCGATCGACAGCAACCGGTACCGTCCATCTTTAAGCAACTCAACGATGCCTTGTTGACCGACCTTGGTAACCGCTATCACAACATCCGCGTCAGTGAGTCGGTCGGTATGAGTCCAGTCACTGTCTATGGTTTTGATTTTATCCGGCGTTACGCCAAAGTGCTTGAGCAATCTAGTTGCCGTTTGGTAGGTGCCAGAATCCTTTGTGCCCATCATGATCCGCTTATTGGCAAGCTGGTCAATTTGCAGGATTTCCGAGTCCTTTGGAACCAAGATATGTACTGCTTCGTAAAAAAGCGGTGCAACCACCGCAACTTGATCGGAGCGAACGGAGGACTCCTGCATCAATGCCATTTGAGCTTTGTTGTCGATTAGCTGTTTGAGGTTTTCCAAGGAACCGTTGGTAGCGATGACATGCGGCTCAAGACCACTGGTTGTTTGCAAACGATTCGCCAACTTGCCAGCCAATTCAAAGTACATACCACCTGGCGCACCCGAGGCGATCGAGGCACTTCGGGGCATGTTGGTGTTTCGGAAATGCTCGGAAATTCTGCCGCCTGTGAGCCAGATCATGGCGATGGCAAACATGGATGCGATGAGAACGTTTTGCGCGATCCGTTGCGAACGGGCTGGTTCGATGTTTCTCGATCCAGTGATTGCGGCAACCAAGGGTACATTTGCGAGCCAATGTTTACACCGTCGAAAAACCGAGGGTGGGAGGGCTGTAATCGGGATGCCCTGGTAAAAACGATCCAGATCGTCTGCTAGTTCCCCTGCCGTGGCGTAGCGGCGCGACGGGAGTTTTTCCAGGCATTTAGTTACGATCGTATCCAAGTCGGAATGAACGTTCGGATGGCTTTGACGAACGGTCGGTGCCGGTCGATGAATAACCTGCATAATCGTTTGCAAAACCGATTCGCCTTGGAATGGTGGTTTGCCGGTCAGCAACGCATACAGGATGGCACCGATCGCATAAACGTCGGTGGAAGCACTTTGCTCGTCGTTTTTCCCAGCGGCTTGTTCGGGGGACATGTAGCTGGGGGTTCCCAACGTTGCCCCAGTTGCGGTCAGTCCCTTGTCCGAGCCCATCTGTTTGGCCAACCCAAAGTCGGTAACGACAACCGCGTCCGTTTCATCGATGAGAACGTTTGCTGGTTTAAGGTCCCGATGGACAACGCCTTGTTGATGGGCGTAGTCGATAGCTCGAGCGACATCACGCACATAGCGGACAGCCTCTTTCGGACTCATTGGCCCAGATGAAATCCGTTTGGCAAGATCGGTCCCCGGGATGTAGTCCATCGAAAAATAGTGATGTCCGTCGCATTCACCGCATTGATAGACGGTGACAATGTTGGGGTGGGCGAGGCTGGCAGCGCTGCGGGCTTCGGTGTGGAATCGGTTGACTTCATCGTCGCTGGCTAAGCATCCTGAGCGAATCATTTTGATGGCAACGCGGCGTTCCAGTTGGACTTGGAAAGCAAGATAGACCACGCCCATTCCCCCTCGTCCGAGCACTTGCTCTAGGATATAATCCCCAAATCGATAGGGCAGAACGGACTGGGAATTGCTGGCGTTGCCGAGGCTGGCTAGGCTAAAATCCGAGTGATTTTTCGCTGGTGGCAACGTCGAGTCGAAGGGCGAAACAGGGATTTGTTGCCCCGGTGATGCCTTTTCCACTTGAGACGCAGGCAAGGTTGCGGCGTTCGGATCCTGCGGGTCGTTCCACGGCGCAACGAGTGGTTTATGATCGTGGGGTTTATGATCGTGGGGCGAAGAGGTTGCGGTGGAATTTGCGAGCTCACCAAGAGTTGGACCGGCCATATCCTCAATCCAATCGGCCGCGTCGAGAAGGGCTCGCAATTGAGGCTCGATTTCCGGATATTCCTTGAGGAAAACCTCGCGATTTTCTATTTCTCCCGCATCGGAACGACGCATGAAGTCAAGCAATGCTTGATCCAGCTTCGTCTCGGTGCCGTCTTCCAACTCATCTGACATAATGGAATTAGATGCGAAGTGAGCGAAGTACAAAAGTCCTAGGATACACGACTTTTTTCAATTTTTCAGCTGTCTCTTGTCTCTAGGGTAAAATTAGACCAGCAAGTGTGGCGAGCGACGACGTGAAGACTACCAATCATAACCCGATACGTAAGTGAGGGACCTGCGAAATTGCCCCTCTCTTACGCTTCGGGTTGGGATATTCCACTCATCCGCTCGCCCTACGACAAACAAATCGGGTTTTGCAACGTAATCGAACTCAAATACTGAAAAACACATGACTATGTCGAATGCACCAACGTTTCGCGTTCTCCTCCAAAAAGAGCAGCTGGTTTTTTCTTCAGCCCATTTCATTACCTTCGCGGGGGACATTTGCGAATGTGTGCATGGACACAACTACGCAGTACGAGCGGAAGTCGAGGGCCAATTGGATGAGAATCGTTATGTGATTGACTTTATTGCGTTTCGCGATTCTCTAGCCGGACTCGTCAAACAGCTCGACCATCACATGCTTTTGCCGACCAAGCATTCGATGATTCTGGTCGAAGAGCAAAACGAGGAAGTTACCGTTCGTTTTCGCAAAAAGCGTTGGGTTTTTCCCAGGGAGGATTGCATGCTTCTGCCCATCGTCAATACGACTGCCGAGGAGATCGCATGGTGGATGGCGACCCAGCTTCGGACAAAACTATTTCCAGCGATTGGACCTCGATTGACCATGCTCGAGGTGGGGATTGATGAAAACCACGGACAGTGGGGGTATTGTCGATTGCCCTGGATAGAGCAGAAATAGTCATTAGGACGTGCAAAAGGGATTTATTGAGCGTTGTGGCCGGCTATGGTCGAGCATTGGATGGGCGAGCGGCGATGTGAAAACTACCAATCCCAACCCGATACGTGAGTGAGGGACCAGCGAAATCGTCCCTCGTTTACTCTTCGATTCGGATATTCCACTCTGCCGCTCGCCTTACAGTTCCGCTACGGCACCGATCAAGAAACCAATAGCAGAGTACCTGTGATCGAAAAACAGAATGGAATTCAAAAAGCAGCCGTGCTCCTCATGGCATTGGAGGAGGATGATGCGGCGATTTTGCTAGGAAAGCTTCCACCGAAACAGGTGGAACTGGTTTCATTGGCGATTGCTCAGTTGGACAATATTTCTGGTCAAATCCAAGAAGAGATCATCACTGAGTTTTTTGGTGGCAAGCCAAGTTCGCTCAGTCACTCCAGTGGCGGGCTTGATCGAGCCAAGTCGCTGGTCAAGAAAGCGCTCGGCAAAGATGCAGCCGACATGCTCTCGATACTTCAACAGACCCTGGAGTCGTTGCCGTTCGGATTCTTGCAAAAGGCTGACCCTCAAAACATATTATCGTTCATCATGGACGAGCACCCGCAAACGATTGCAGTGGTCATCTGTCACGTGCCCGCCGCGACGGGAGCTAGTATCCTCAACGGATTGCCTCAGCAGAAGCAACTATCTGTCATCAAGCGGATTGCGGGGATGCAGCAAACCAACCCCGATGCGATCCGCGAAATAGAATGCGCGCTGGAAGTTCGCATGTCGTTGGTGATGAGCCAGTCCTTCCGAAAGGCTGGTGGTGTCCCGGCAGTGGCCGAGATATTGAACGTAACGGATCGAGCGACCGAACGCGTTGTTTTGGAGTCGCTATCCAGAGACAACCCAGAGTTGGTCGAAGAGATCCGCCGACTGATGTTCGTGTTCGAAGATATTCAAAAGCTTGCAGACAAGGACATCCAGACGATTCTCAAGAACGTGGAAACGAGCCAATGGGCCATGGCACTCAAGGGTGCCAGTCAGCAATTGCAAGACAAGGTGATGAAGAACATGTCGACTCGAGCAGCTGAGATTCTCAAAGAAGAAATTGGCTTCCTCGGGCGAGTAAAGGTCAGCGATGTTGAAGGTGTTCAACAGAAGATCGTCGATATACTGCGAACGCTGGAGGAATCGGGGCAGCTGCAACGACCAGGTTCGGACGGTGAGGAAGAGTTCGTCGCGTAAGGATTTTTGCCGCGACGGCCAATCGGATGGCGGGCAAATCGAAGATTTAAAGATACTTCTCGCTGATCGCGACCATCCGATTGCATTCAATCGTGCTCTTACTCAATGAAATGGTATTCGATCTAAGGGGTAATTGCCGCTTCTATCTTAAAGCGGAAATGAATTTCCGCACTCCAAAGTAGCTACAATGTCGGCATAGTTTTTCAGCTAACCTACTATGCAACCAACAGGCCCCTTATGATTCGCCGGTCCATCGTGCTCGTAACCGCCCTCCTTTCTTTTGTCGTTTGCAATCGCGTTTGGACCGATGAGGGGATGTATCCGATCAGCGAATTGGAACGGCTTCATTTGTCGGAAAAAGGGATGCAACTGACCGAAAAAGAACTCTTCAATCCAGGTCAAGTAAGCTTGGTCGATGGAATCTGTCGGGTCAACGGATGCACGGGCTCCTTCGTCTCAAGCAATGGTTTAATCATTACCAACCATCATTGTGCATTCGACGCCATTCAAAAGGCGAGCACCTCCGCCAGGGACTTGTTGACCGATGGTTTTATTGCAAATAGCTTGAGCGATGAAGTGCCTGCGTCCAACTACACGGTTCGCATTACGGAAGGTTACCGGGACGTTTCCGAGCAAGTCCTGTCCGTAGTTACGGACAAGATGACGTTTTTGGAGCGAACGAAAGCCATCGACAAACGTCGCAAAGAAATCGAGCAAGCGAGTGAGAAAGAAAACAAAGGTCTTCGCGTTGAGGTAGCGGAGATGTTTGCAGGCAAGACCTACGTCTTGTTTTTGTATACCTATCTTAAGGACATCCGGTTGGTGTTCGCGCCACCCGTCTCGGTGGGCGCCTTTGGTGGCGAAGCCGACAATTGGGAATGGCCTCGGCATACAGGCGATTTTTCCTTCATGCGAGCTTATACTGCCCCAGATGGCACATCGGCGGATTATTCACCGAGCAACGTACCGTACCATCCAAAACGCGTGATCCATGTCTCGCCTCAAGGAGCAAACGAAGAAGACTTTGTGTTCTTGCTCGGCTACCCTGGGAGGACAGTTCGACAGAAGACGGCCAGTTTCCTTGAATACGAACAAAACGTTAGGCTCCCTGCGATCGTTGAACTCTACGGTTGGCAAATTGGCGAAATGGACAAGGCTGCTGCGTTGGATCGATCGGTCGCAATCCAACATGCGTCTCGAACGAAGTCGCTTGCGAATGTAGAGAAGAGGTCGCGAGGGCAACTGCTTGGACTGCGGCGAGCTAACATCGTCTCGACCCGCGAGCGAGCCGAATCGGAACTACAGTCCTTTATCCAATCAAGCGAGAGTCGCGTTTTGAAATACGGTTCCCTGCTAAAAGACATTGCATCGGTTTATGATGATATGACCGCGAAGGGACCGTTGGAGATCCATTTGCGCGAGCTGAAGTCGGCCTGTCGCGCCCTTTCTTTTGCCTACACGATCTACGACGCCGCGGTCGAGCGGGCGAAAGACGACTTAGAGCGAGAAACGCCCTACATGAATCGCAACATGGACCTTACCGTTCAGCAGTTGAAATTGGATGTCGCCGATTGGCATTCACCCACAGATACCATCATGCTCGCCGGCATGCTAGAACGGTTGAGTAAGATCAACAGTGCCCGTGATATTGAGTCCTTGTCGACTTTGCTGGAAGACAACCGTTCCTTCGCCAAACGTGCCGAATCGTTGATCGGATCGAGTCGATTGGGTGATGTCGCTTTTGTCGATGAGTGCTTAACGAAATCGCCGGCAGAACTTGAATCGCTGCCAGATCCTGTTTTGAAGTTAATGATTCAGCTCTATCCGGCCTATAAGATGCTTCGCGACTTGGACAAGGAGCGAGATGGCCGCTTGGGGCAGTTGTATGGAACTTTGATGGAAGCGAAGCAAGCTTTTGAACCCACGCAGTTCGTGCCGGATGCAAACGCCACTCTGCGGATAACTTATGGTCGAGTACGAGGATATTCGCCAGCCGATGCTATTCAAAAAACGCCGATTGCGACGCTTCGAGGAGTTATCGACAAGACCACGGGCGTCGAACCTTACATTACTCCGAAAGCCGTCGTCGACCGCTATGACGCCAAAGACTTTGGCGGATTCGTTCACCCGAAACTGGGCCAAGTTCCGGTTGCAATTTTGTACAATACAGACACAACCGGTGGAAACTCTGGGAGCCCGGTTTTCAATGCAAAAGGTGAACTCGTCGGTGTCAACTTTGACCGAACGTTTGAAGCAACCATCAACGACTTCGCTTGGAATGAAAGTTATAGTCGTTCTATCGGTGTCGACATTCGGTATGTGCTTTGGATTACTGGCATTGTGTATGACGCCAAGCATCTGCTGAAGGAAATGGGCCTATAATGTATGTCGCCTTTTGCGCCGCAAAAGTGTGTTAACGAGGCGCACTTTCGCGGAGCAAAAGGCGACAATGCTAACTACGCCTTCCAATCAAAGAGCATCAGCTTCTTTTGAGACCGAACTGCGATTTGATTTCCATCCACTGCTAGGTGAGCCCATGCTTCTTCGTCTGCAACTCGCCGCTCCGATACAAGTTGGAATTCGGTTGGGTTGTGCGCGATGAGTCGCAGTTGTCCCGTCTGATCGAGGGCAAGAATCTGTTTTCCATTGGAAACCATGCTCCAGTATTCGCCGTACGGTTTGGTCGTCCACAATTCCTTGCCGGTTAAAAGATCCATGCATGCAAATCGTTTGTTTTTCATGTGCATGTAGATGTAATGGTCAATGATGATGGGCGAGGACATATAACCCTCAATCTTGTTGTCCCAACGGACTTTGGTCGATGCATTGTTCGGAACGTCCAGCAGCAAAGATCGGCCGCCGTAGCTGCTGGTGAAGATGGCATTATCCCAAATTGTTGGTGTGAGGATATTCATTCCGCGGAAGGCAGCAACTTCGTGGCTCCAGTCCGCGTTGCCAGTTGCTAGATCTAGACCAGCGAGTTTGGTTCGAGTTTGAACAATCATCTGTCGCTTGCCATTGAGGGTTTGGATTACCGGCGAGGAGAATGCACCACTACTCATCATATCGCCGCTGTCTCCTAACGCATTCCAAACAACGGAGCCATCGGTAGCCTTCAGTTTGTAAACTCCCTTGCCTGCCTGAATGTAAATATGGTCTCCGTCAACCAGCGGAGAGCAAGCCATGCCAAAGTCAGGGATTTTGCCAGCCATTTTCCCAAAATCGACGCGCCAAAGTTCGGTTCCTCGCTCGCAATCCAAGGCGACCAACACATCACGGATACCACCAACGAAGAGAGTCTTGCCGTCGGTTGCTGGGGTGGACCGGATCCAGCTGCCGTTACGAGCTGCAAAGAATGGCACAGTCATCGAGCCATCCCACTCGTATTTCCATTTGATTTCGCCATTGGTCCTGTCAACGCTATACACACGTTCCTTGCCGGATTGGCTTTCGGTGGTAAATACAGCATTGGCGCTAAGCACAGGCCCTGAGTAGCTGTCGCCGAGAGCTTTGCTCCAAACGGAACGGAGAGAATTTTCATCGATCGATTCTGGCCAAGCGGCACCTGATAAAATCCCATCACGGTTGGGTCCACGCCAATTTTGCCAAATAGAATTCTCGCCAAAAACCGTGTTGCTGGCGAAGCCAACTCCAATGATGGTCGCTCCAGAAGTTATGAAAGTTCGACGTCTCATGGATCGGATTCCTATAACGGGGAAAGGGGGGGTTGAATCGGAGAGTAGCAGAATCGGGGATGTTAGCGCGACAAGAGCGGAAGTCAACTCCCGCAAATTGAATTTTGGAAACGTGAAAAGGCCCGCTGCTTTGGATTTTCAAAAAAACACACCCAGAACAGGACTTTCTTATGAAATTTGTTAGATAATTCAAACGACCATTCAGATGTCAATATTTGGCCAGGAGGTACGTCGTGCTCCCGCAAATCGAGTTCATCACGCCTATATTAATCGTCTCGGATGTCCCTGAAAGCATTTGGTGGTTCGAGAAAATTGGTTGACGACGTCAATTTACTTGGAATTGCGGGGAGATGTTCTGCAGGTAACGGACCAACCGTGGGGTTCTCAGGAATTTCCGTTGATGCATCCCGAAGGACACATTCTCCGAATCAATGTCGTTCTTTAGCTGAAACGGCTATGATAGAAAAATGGTTGGAAAGATTTGGAATGCCGTCAAAACTTTTGTCAGCCATCTGGGTTCAAATGGACCAGTTACCTAACTTTTGCGTTGCAGAATATTTTGTCCAATTTGCCGAATCCGTTAGAGAATGCCGCTGCCGATCCAGACGTCGGGCTGATGCTGCGCGTTCGCGACGACGATGCAGTGGCATTTGAGATGCTGATCGACAGGCATCAGGGCAAGATTCAACGTTTTATGCAGGGTTGGGTTACCAACGTTCAGCAGTCCGAGGATTTGGCCCAAGACGTTTTCTTGAGGGTTTATAAGGCTCGAAAGACTTACGTTCCTACGGCCAAATTTACGACTTGGCTGTACCGTATAGCAAACAACATCGCCTCCAACCACGTTCGAGATACATCCCATCGCCGCGAATATCAACTTTCCCAAAGTGAGAACCGTTCGTCGTCCCAGTTAATTATTGAGAATATTGCGATGGCTCCCAGTGGCTTTCAACCTTCGCGAAGGATCGAAAATTCGGAACGTTCTGCAATGGTTTTGCAGGCCCTGCAAGCTTTGGGTGAACGCCAGCGAACCGCCTTGATGTTGAGCAAATTTGAAGGGATGAGTTACCACGAGATTTCCGAAACCATGGGGCTGAGCGTGAAAGCGATCAAGTCCCTGTTGAGCAGAGCCAGAGTGAACCTGAAGAATTTATTGGAACCCTATATCGCCAGCGAAATGCGCAACGGATCGAATGCGATCAAATCCACGGATGAACCAAACGACCAACCTGTTGGCGAACTAAGATCAGTTCAGTGGAAAATCAAGGAATGAACCTCCCAGACATGGAATCCATCGACGAACAATTGACCGCCTATCTTGATGGCGAGTTATCCTCCGCGGAGGCGTCTGCACTGGAGCGAAGCTTGGTCGGCGACGAGAAACTGCGATTGCGATTGGCTGCCTTGCGTCAGGCCTATGAGTTGCTTGACGAAATACCGGAAACACCGCATGACCAACGTTTTACAAAGAGCACCCTCGAACTTGTGATTAAGGATCTATCGACGACGACGAGGTTTGTCGCCGGAAACGAGTCCGTCCCAAAAGCCAAGGCAGTCGATTGGTGGGAGTGGCCTCGAGTTTCGTTGTTGCTGGCCACATTTATGATGGTCGGAGTCGCAGCCGCCTGCGGCTTTAACTTTGAAAACGCCCGACGCGAGCTGAGAGATTTGGGACTAATTGCAGGAATTCGCGGTCTCGAGGATATCAATGAACTCAAAAATGCGGTCAAACTAAGCAAGGAAACAGAAGTCTTCGCCGTTCTGCGAGACAATCTTAGCGAAAAGCTGATACCGCCGCCGCCAGATTCGACTTGGCAACGCAAAACATGGGTTCAAGGGCTAACCCCAAATCAAATATCGCGATTGGATAGCGGACGAGAAAGACTGAGCACACTCGACCGCGAAACTCGCACACGATTGGCGGCCATTGAATCCCAGATCGAGGCCCTCCCAGATCACAAACAGATCCAAGAGACGGTGCATTTAACCGGCCTGGTGCTGGACAGCCTTGGGAGCGCTAAGCGACTCGATATGGAAGTCATGAAATCAGAGCAGCGATACGAGTTTTTGAAGGAACTGCTTTGCATGAAAGCGGCAGAATTCTACGCAGCCCACATTCCACCTGAGGATGCTGCAGCATTGGAACAATGGGATTTGGCCACCTTTAACCCAGCTTTGATTCTCGCGGTCCTGCCAGAACGTCCAACGGCAATGGATACCAGAAGTCTACTTGGGCAGCTACTGTTTCGAAAACGAATCGATCATCTTGAAGATCAAGACTCATTGATCGCTGAGCTTACATCTAAACTTTCGCCTACCGCTAAAAAACTGATCGAGGGTGTTAACAAGTCGGAGCAGATCAAAGTGCTTAATATTTGGCTCTTCCCAAACTCGACTGTCTCGTCGACAGCGACACTCATCGATTACTACGACAAAATGGATAGCGATAATTGGCGAGACTTTCGCGACAGAATCGACCTTGTTGACCCGCAGGATATTCGTCGGAGACTTTTCCCTCTCGCACCCCGGCGTCGCCCGTAAACTGGGCAAGGCCAGATTGTCGCCTTTCGCTCCGCGAAAGTGCGCATCGTACACGTACTTTTGCGGAGCAAAAGGCGACACTTGTAGACGAGCGAGGGCCTCGCCCAGCGACAAAAACAAACCGTATGGCGAGCCACCGTGCGATGACTCACGTTAAGCCCCGAATTTCCCTAATCGTCCAGCGTTGGCCATGGCAAGCGTCATCAGGTACTGGGCTTCGAAATGTCCAAGTCCGCCCGTAATGCAAGTGGTTTCATTGAAGGTCGAGTGAGGATCCGGTCGGCAACAATCCGAAACCAAAAGGGTGGGGACCGGGTGCCAGGAGTGTCCCTTGAGAAAACTTGGTGTACTGTGGTCACCAGTAACGATTGTAACGGTCGGATTTAACTTCGAAATCCGAGGCAGGATTGCATCCAACTCCTCGATACGTTTCACCTTCTCGGCGAAGTTGCCGTCTTCGCCGGTGCTGTCCGTGTACTTGAAGTGGATGAAGAAAAAATCGTACTCTTCCCAAACTCGCTCCAGGGTATCTATTTGTTCCGATAACGTTTGAGCCGAGCCTACAATGTCCATGCCAACGAGCCTAGCAAGGCCCTTGTACATGGGATAAACAGCAATGGCTGCTGCTTTGAGGCCGTAGACTTCCTGGTAAGATGGCAACGACGGCTTGTTTGCGAAGCCTCGCATGGTGTGGAAATTTGCTTTCGGATGCGAGGCAAGTATCTTCTTGGCCTGGGCCAAAAACTCTTTGGCCACTTGTGCCGTCCGTTCGCTCGGATTGTCAGTGGCGCGAGGATCGAGGGGTGGAACTCCTGTCATCTGCGGATCGGTGTCTGCCACATTGCCACCCAAGCCATCCCCTCGAAAGACGACGACAAAACGATGCTCCTTGACTGGTTCCACAAAGATCTCGATGCCAGGGATCTTGACTTGGCGAAGCGAGATGGCCAGCGGAGCACTTTCTTCGCTGCTGATTCGTCCAGCCCGTCGGTCAGATATGTTTCCATCTTTGTCAAGCGTGCAGAAATTGCAACGGATTGCGACGTCTCCATCCTTGAGTTCGAAGCCGATGCCAGTCGCTTCTAGTGCCCCACGTCCAATTTGATACTGCAAAGGGTTGTAGCCGAACAATCCCAAGTGACCAGGACCACTTCCCGGCGCGATCCCAGGTTTTACAGGAATACTTGCTCCCTGAACTCCCACTTTCGCTAGCGCACTTAGGTTTGGGGTTTTTGCGGTTTCCAATTCGGTTTTCCCGCCTGAAGTCATCGGCAATCCACCGAGACCGTCAGCCACGAGCATGACGATTTTGCTGTCGTTGCCCAGTTGCAGTTCACGTGTCAAAGTATGCATGTCCATGGAATTCTCCCCAGCGTGGTTGTGTCGATAACGAAGTTTGGAATGGTTTATCACATCTGCGAAAGATCGCAAGGTGTAGCGACGTCTCTCCGAGACGTCGTCAATCTACGTCTCGTCAATCTACGTCTCGGCAATCTACGTCTCGGCAATTTGCGTCTCGGCAATTTGCGTCTCGGAGAGACGCAACTACGTTATGCCCCCTTGGACTTTTGGCTTCGCGAGAAAGTTATCGTTGCTACTCCCAACACGATGACCGCCCCCGCCACAAAGATGCGTGGGCTGACTGGCTCCCCCAGAAAAAACCATCCCAAGAAAACGGCGATGATCGGATTCACATACGCATACGTGGCAACGAGCGACGGCGATGCATGCTTCATCAGCCATATGAAGGTCGTAAAGGCGACCAAAGAGCCCATCAACATCAGGTAGAACCAGGCGAGGATCGAATTCCAAGAAACGTCGGAAGGGTTTAGGCGAAAGGGTTCGCCAACCATGAGACTTACCAATAGTAGCCATATGCCTCCTATCAGCATTTGTACCGCCGCGCCCGAAAACGGATCTGCTGGTTCCTTAGCATATCGACTGTACAGCGAACCGATGCACCACGATAGGCAGGCTACCACTAGCCCAAGGACGCGAAAGCCCTCAAGATGGGTTGCATCGGTAGCGACCAAAGAAGGTCCAATTAATACCGAGAGACCGGCAATCCCCAGCGCCAGACCAAGAAAGGTAAGTCCATTTGGCATTGAACCTCGAGTATGGTCCCGAAAAATCAACAGAACGGCCCAGTCGGCCATCACCACAAAAAGTGGGTTCAGCGACAGGATCAAGGTGGTCATTCCCGACGGAACTTTTTGTTGAGCCCACGACACTAGCCCATTGCCCCCCAAAATCAAAAGTGCACCTATGAACGTGTTGTCCCACAACTGCTGGCGACTGATTCGAAATCTCTTGAGCACGAGCAGAATCGCGGCCAGCATAGCGCCAGCAACAATGAATCGTGCGCTTGCCATCAGAAACGGTGGCATCGTTTCGACCGCTACTCGGATGGCCAGATAGGTCGATCCCCAAACAAGATAAACCGTGGCAAGTCCCAGAGCGATGAGCCATCGCGACGGCTTCAAAGCGGTTTTCCGGGGCCTTTTAGCCACTTCTCGCTGAACGCACGGTTTTTGCATTTATAAAACAACGAATTGGTAGTGTTTTCGTACTCGTGCGCAGCCCGATAGGGCGGTGCTCGTGCTCGAATAGGAACAATCGATCATCTTACTCAACGGCCGACACATCCGAAGTTTGTTTGGTTCGCTCGGGAGAAAAGGACGGTGACTTTAGTAGGAATAGCCACTTTTTGGTGTTAATGCGAGCGGCGATGTTCAACCTACTCCTCCAGAGGATTCCCGAGTAGCGACTTCGCTTCCTCTGCAAATTGGGCGATTTCATTTCTCCATTGTGGGGTCATGCGGGATCGAAGCAGGTCGGCCTTCGATTCTGCCTCTTCAAAGTAACGGCTTGCTTTTGCATGACCCCCGGTTCGCGAATTGCAGATGGATAGAAAGTATAAATCAAATGGTTTACTTTCGTCGTATTGTGTGGAAAGGCTTTTTTCTAGTACTTCGATCGCTTCCTGAAACCTGCCATCCCGTAGGAGGGCGACGCCAAGCGTGTTGAGGAACATCGCGCGATTTTCCTGTGTCAACGATTCGTCCGCGATCGCACGTTGAGCCAATTCGACGGCGGTCGACGCGTCTCGCAATGGTTGAGGTCCCGTGGCCAATAGCCAGGCGACGTTGTTGCAGGTCAATGCTTCCTGCGGTTGGATCTTGATTATTCTCGCGATGGCTGCGCGGGCCGAAACCAAGTCAAACTTTTCTACCGCCTGCCGAAGCAATTCCGACTGATGTGCGGCTTCGATCTCGACAAATCTCTGATCGGCGACGATCTGCAAAGCGGTTATCCTAGAATCTTCGCTATCGAAAGGCTTCGTAGCAAACTCGTAGTTTCTGAAGGCCAAGTCGCGCGACTTGAGTTCTTCGTTCATCGCCGCCAAGTCCCAAAGGTGGACCACGTTAGACGTCGAAAATACAGCCAATTGACTGCCATCAGGATTAAAGGCCAACCTAAAAACAAGATGGTCGTTCGGATCCGTCAATGCAAAGATCTTCCGCCCATCCGAGGGATCGAAGAAATTGATTCGCGAAATGGAATCCGAGACGGCAATCAACCGGCCGTCAGGTGAGAATGCGACGTTCACACCACTGATCGAATTACCATCAGCCGGCAACTCGCTCACCAGCTCCCATGTTTCCGCATTCCAGACCCGGACGCGGTTCGAATTGGTCGCAATCCATTTTCCGTCGGGGCTGTATTCCACTAGACAAAAGGGATGTTCCTCGAACGTATGCAGATGTTCTCCCGATGCCACGTCCCATACGCAAGCTTTGCCGCTTGCCCATTCGCCAGTAACGATTCGTTTCCCGTTGGGACTGAAAGATAAGCGACGGACATCTGCCGGCGGCCCAAGTGGCTGAAACTGCTGTGGACAGTCAACGGCATGCATCTCCACCTCTGTACCTGTAGGGATGGCAATTCTATTTCCGTCTTGGCTGATATCGAAGGGGGCATTGGCAACGGTGCCCGCCATATGGACTGGGGGCCCCATTTGGAATCCGCCGTGCTTATCGCCAAAAGGGGTGAAGCTCCATCGAACCAAGCCCAGTTTGTTTGAGGTAAGCAACGACCCGTCCCGATCAAAATGGACCATGCAATTGCCACATACCAGCCGTCCGAGTTCGTTATGGTTCCGCGTATCAAAGATCTGCAACTCGCCGAATGGAGTTGCAATCGCCAGCAAACGTCCATCGGGACTGTAGTTGAGATCCCCCATTGTAGCACCCATTCCCTGGGGTCTAACTTGGGGAAGTGTGCAATAAATTCGCGAAGAATCAATTCGCATGGAGACGAGTTGGTTATCCTTCTGCCAGAGCAAAAGGCGAAATCCACCTGATTCATCTGCAAAAGATTTAAGTACTTGGAGGCCGCTCCGAGAGAATTCGATTTCATTGCTATTTACGTTCCAAACGGAAACTCTTTGGCCCCAGACGTCGTAGCACAAAAGCCGTTCACCCGTCGAACTAAAACATATTTGAAGTTCACCAGGATTGAATGCATGGGTTTTCAATCTGACACAGTTCTCAATATCCCACAGTTCGATGCCATCGCTCAAACCTGGACCGATGGCTAGGTATTTGGAATTAGGATGCCATGCAAAATGTTTTTGGCTCCCATGAACTAGATTATCCATCCGCCAGTTGGTTTGCCCAGACTCTAGATCAATGACGTTGATTGAGTCACCGAGAGATATCGCAGCACGTCGCGCATCTGGTGATATGACTATTTCATTATTCGCAATGAACGTACCGAGTTTCTTAGTAACGATTGCCTCGCGTAGATCAACTAAACAAAGCTGACCATCACGAATTGTTCCTAAAATTTTGGAACCATCAGGCGCAAATCCCCAAACACCCTTGCTTGGGGTTTCGTAGATGAGGTTCACTTCTTCGTCTTCGAGAGAATATACGCGACAGTGATCGTTCAGAATGGCCAATCGTTTTCCGTCGTCACTCAATAGCGCACTCGATTTGGGATCTGTTACGGATATTCTTGCGATTTCCTCGCCTGTTGTGGTGCGGCAAACGCACATGGTGTTGCTTTTCATATACGCATACATTCTCTGAAAACCATCAAAAGCTAAAACCGAAACAGGTGGGCCGACGTGGCCCTCCCAATGATCGTCAACTCGCATATCCGGTTTCGCTAAACATGCAATCGTCGCATTGCGCATTTGGTCGATCTGCTCTGGACGAAAACGAATGGAAGCGCTGAGTGCTCGCGCGGCATCGATCGCCTTCAGTGCATCGTATCGCTGTCCGATTTGGTTGCTCATACGAATAGCATCGGCTTGGGCAAGTTTCGATTCCCAAAGTTGGCTCAGTGCGTTGACTTTGGACTCTTGCTCTTTGCCTTTCGCTTGCGATGTCAGTTTCAATTGATACCCAAGTTGAATAGAATACAGGCTTGAAAAAACCGCAACGAGAATGAGAAATGCCCCAATCGACGATGCGATACTTGTTTTGGCTGGGTGACGCCGGCACCATCGCCAGCCGCGCTCCAGGGATGAAGTGTGCCGAGCGACGATGGGTTGATCCTCGAGAAACCTACCCAGATCGTCTGCCAATGCATCGGCCGAGTCGTAACGTCGTGCCGGGTTCTTCTCCAAGCATTTAAGACAGATGGTTTGGATGTCGCTTGGCAAACGACGCGCTAAATGGGAGGGGCGCACAGGTTCATCGTTGATGACTTGCACCAAGACTTCCATGGGCTGTACGCCGACAAACGGTGGCCGGCCAGTAAGTAACTCGTAGAGCATCGCGCCAAGCGAGTAGACGTCCGTGCTGGCAGTCAACTTCGCTGAGTCACCACGTGCCTGTTCGGGGGACATATAAGCTGCTGTGCCAAGTACATCACCAGACAGGGTAGCAGCAATTTTCTCCGCATCGGATCCACCAGCCATCACCTTTGCTAAACCGAAATCCACGATCTTCAGTTGAAAATCCTGCTCGAAGGAGCTCTTGGATTGCGTGATGTTGCGTGCACTGCTCCCTTCGATAACGGCTTTTCGACGACTGTTGCCGTAATCCGTTTCCGATGCGATCGGAGAATTCAATCGTTGCATCAAAACATTGCTTGGTTTCAAATCGCGATGCACGACCCCTTGTTCGTGCGCGAAATGCACCGCTTTGGCCAACGACAGGATGATTGACGCAGCTTCGCGAGGAGCTTGCAGCCGCCCACCTGTCCAGTCTGACAGAGTACCACTATTGACGAATTCCAACGCCAAGAACGGACGGCCTTCGCATTGGCCGACTTCATAAATCTGAACAATATTGGGATGCTGAAGCCGCGCGGTGGCCTCCGCTTCGACGAGGAATCGCCTGAGCAAACTCGCACTAGCAAAGTTCCCTGCCAGCAACATCTTGAGAGCCACAAGTCGATTCAACTGAATGTGGCGGGCTTTGTAGACAATCCCGATTCCACCGCGTCCCAATTCATGCAGAATCTCATACCCTGGAACCTCTGGCACTGCCAGCGTCGTGAAGTCGAAATCAGCCTCCGACGAATCTGCCAACCCTCGAACTGCACTATCCCCGACCAAAGGGTTGAAATCCATTGCCCTATGAAAAGCTTCCTGACTTTGCAACTCGTCCGCGTACTGCGGAAAACGCGTTATGTATTCGTTGATGTCGGGATGCAAACCCAATCGTTCACGCAGCAAAAATTCAGAATACACTACGTCCATCGCATATTCAGGATGATTTACCAAGTCAGGAAAAAATTCAAAGTACTGTTCGGCGGTAAATTTTTGTTTTGCATTCCAGCGCATGGACTGGTCGAGAAGGAGCAACTCGGTCAGCTTTGGAGTCGGCATGGCTTCGCAAAGTTGGAGGAGTTGCTCCACACTCGGCGCAGCGCCATGAGACCAAAGCTTGCGATATTCACCGCTCCGAGATTGCGTAGACTGCGACATAGCTAATCCTCCAATCCCAATTGCCGAGTAACACGATCCGCAGCGCGATGCAGTTGCATTCGCCGAGCCTGGGCTGTTCCGCCAACGATCGTTGCGACTTCATCCCAAGCCAATCCAGTACGGCGCAGTTCCGATATCTTCAGTTCTTCATCGGTTAGACTGGCTTGCATTTTGGCAAAGAGCTCTTTTGCCGAAACGCAATCGCTAGGGCTAGGTTGACCGTCTGATACCGCCTCGATGGTTGCGCCATTCGCCTCGATACGCCCGACATCCCGTTTTTGATAGCGGTTTCGGCGTGACTGGTGCGCGAGTTTGTTTTTAGCCATCGCCATGAGCAGGTGAGTCAACTGGGCTGGGCTGTCGATATCGAATTGGCCGGCCGCGACACGCACAAAAAAGCTAGACCAAATCGACTGGCAAATATCGACGGAATCAAACATCCGAGCCATCCGACGATCGGTCATGTTGAGCCGAATTTCGCGGCGCACCACTGGCTCAAACTTGCGAACAAGCTCTTCCGCCGCAGTATGGTCGCCAGCCCTAATACGGGCGATGAGATCGGCAAATAGTTCTTCCAGGTTCATGACTTCCATTATTCAACCTCGCTGTCTTTAACGCAATCAAGCGCCGTGGCGAAATCTCGTTTTGAAAGTAGGAAACGAAAATCCGCAATCATGTGAGGAATAAGGCGATCGGCAGCCTGCATTACCCAAACCCGAAGTGTAAGCGAGGGGCAATTCCGCAGGTCCCTCATTCACGTTTCGGGTTATTATTGGTCGTTTTCACCCTGCCGCTCGCCTAGAGACGGAAAAATCGCATCTTGAGCTATTTGGATAAATCTTTGTCAAAAACATGAGGAAAATGTGCGATCGGCGTTTGGATAGCAATAAGAGCTTGGCGGAGCCGCAGCTCCAGCTCTGCGAATGGATAACTATCGAATTGGAATCCTCACGTGTCACCAAAAAACCGTCAGCGAAAGAAAACAGCACGTAGGTTCTTCATCGAATTACTCGAAAAGCGTGTGGTTCTTGCCTCGGATTGGCAAAACCCTCTTTGGAATCTCGACGTCGACTTCGATGGAACTGTTTCGCCATTGGACGCACTGGTTCCAATCAATGAAATAAATCGCCAACGGGACGGCGGTACCAAAATCGACTTCACGCAACCTGTTGGGGAGAACAACTACCTAGATGTCGATGGTGACCTCGCGCTTTCTCCAATTGATATTTTGAATGTAATCAACTACCTGAACGCCATTGCAACACCGTTACCTACCGATCTTTCGCTTTCGGTTGACTCTGGCCGATCCGCCACCGACAAAATTACAAACAACCCCACCGTAATCGGCTCCGTTTTCGACTTCTCGGCGGTCAAGCCGACGGTCAAGGCTCGGTTCGATCGCGGTCCGGTGGTGCCACTTTCGATAGCAGGGGACAATACCTTTGTATTTGATACCTCCTCTGGTTCACCTATCTTAGATGGAAATCGTTATGCAACATTCTTTGTCCAATCCGACGATGGGAGCATTGGTTATCAACGCCTCTGGTTTACGCTGGATACCACCGCCCCGGTCGCTCCGTCGCTAGTTCTATCTGCCGCTTCGGGTTTGGTAAGTTCACTCACTTCGAACGCCGGTCGCGTGACTTTGGTTGGTACGACCGATCCAGGTGAGATGGTAACGCTTGTTGAGAATGCCTCGAACACACTTGCCAACACCGTCGGCAATTTTCAATTCCAGTCGGTGTCACTATCGCTTGGCGACAATGCATTCACGACGAAAATCACTGACGTTGCCGGCAATACTGGGCAAACATCGACGACGATCGAACGTGTTAGCGCCCCGAGCAGTGTGGATCCCGTGCTGTCATGGAACCAGACCTTACTTCAAGCGGTTCGTGGCGATGCTTCCGACCCGACGCGTGCATCGCGCGATATGGCTATGGTCCACGCGGCAATTTATGATGCCGTCAATGCGATCGAAGGTCGCAGCGGGTATTACGTGACGATGGCTGCGCCTGACGGAGTTTCGCTGGAGGGGGCAATTTCCGGGGCTGCGCATCAAGTATTAACTTACCTATTTCCGACGCAGCGTACGTTGCTCGACGGCGTTCTGGCGACATCACTTACGCGCGTACCGGATGGTCCGACCAAATTGCCAAGCGTTGAATTTGGTCGACAGATTGGTGACGCGATCATCGCGTTGCGAGCGAACGATGGCTGGGACAAGTTTGTCGAACATACTTCGGCAACGGAACCAGGAAGTTGGCAGCCGACGGCACCGTTGTACGCAGTGGCCCTGGATCCTCAGTGGACTGATTTGCAACCTTGGGTCATGACAACACCTGACCAGTTTTTGCCTCCTGGCCCTCCATCGCTTGCCAGCGTGCGTTGGGCGGATGCCTACAACGAAACAAAAACATTGGGCTCCCGCAGTAGTACTGTGCGTACCGCTGACCAAACGCAAGTCGCGAGGTTTTGGGCGGACGGCACAGGTACTTCGACACCGCCCGGGCATTGGAACGTGCTGGCAGAGCAAATTGCCGCTGCTAGTGGCAATAGTATTTCGGAAAATGCACGACTGTTCGCCATGCTGGATATCACGCTTGCAGACGCGGCCATTGTTGCCTTCAATGCCAAGTACACCGACGATTTTTGGCGACCAATCACGGCGATTCGCAATGGTGATACCGACGATAACGATTTGACTATTGCCGATTCTACTTGGCAACCTTTTTTGGCGACGCCCGCATTTCCCGAGTACGTTTCTGGCCACAGCACTTTCAGCGGGGCTGCGGCTGCCGTGATGACAGCCTTGTTTGGCAATCAGGTCTCGTTTAGCGTTACGTCCGAGGGACTCAGCGGCGTCTCGCGATCGTTCGCAAATTTCGACGCCGCCGCTGCCGAAGCCGGTCGCAGTCGCATTTATGGCGGAATCCATTATGAGTTTTCCAATGCCGACGGCTTGTCAGCAGGACGTAAGTTGGCTCAATATGTCCTCAGGTCCTTTGACACTTCCACCGATACGATCGCACCACGCGTCATCTTTGACGCGGAGTCTGGTAGGTCGACTTCGACTAATCCTAAAATTTCCGGTCGTGTCATCGATAACGTATTGGGCGTGAGATCCTTAACCGTGTCGGTGAATGGCGGCCCAGTGATCCCGGTTTCGTTCGACGCTCAAGGCCGCTTCACGTTCAACACGTCACTGCCCCTGAGTGGGCTTGCCGACGGATCGCACTCCGTTTCGTTTATCGCGACGGACGCTGGTGGCAATGCCAGCAACGCGGTAACGCGTACGTTCACGCTCGATACCATCGCTCCCAATGTCGTGATTCAGTCTCCGACCACCGACGGCACTATCGATGTCGACACGTTGTTAACGGGAACAGTCGGCACGGAGGGTTCGCCGATTGTCGCGCTCGGTTACAGCTTCAGCGGTCAGCCAATCATACCAATCAAATTTAGTTCACAAACGGGCGAGTTCAACGCACGGCTCGAGCTTTCGAAACTCGCACCTGGAGCGACCGTGCTGACGATTCGCGCCAGTGACGCGGCTGGTAACACGACAACAAAATCGATCAACCTCAGTCTTGCAACGCGAATCCCTTTTAACATCGATCGATATACTCCTCTCAATGGAGCCGTTGATGTCGGTACGACCTATCGCCCTCAAGTTTTCTTTTCGCGCCCGGTAAATCCTACTTCACTTACTTCAGCCAATTTCTACGCAACCGGTCCGTCGGGCGCTAAGCTGCCTGCCAATATCGTCCCTTCGGGAGATGGCAGTTTCGCTTGGTTATTTTTCACACAGCCGATGCCGAGCAGTTCTAGAATCACGGTTCACCTTGATGGCTCAACGATTCTGGCGGCGGGCGATGCGGCAATGCTTGACGCTGACAACAACGGGACTGCCCTTGGCCAGTTAAGCTTCGATTTTAGTACGGTCAGTCTTACCCCGCTCATTGGAACGTCGCTGTCAGGGAAAGTACTCGATGTGGGTGGCGACTTGAAGCCGATGACATTCGATGATGTTCGAGTCGGACCTGACCAAGTCATCAACACGGCCGACGATGTATTCCTCTTGCCGATTGCGGGAGCCAAAGTATTCATTGTTGGACTTGAGAATCAGTTTGTTCTCACCGATGCGCAGGGCAATTTTCGGTTCGATTCTGTGCCCGCCGGCAACGTGAAGCTGGCGATCGACGGCCGCACGGCGACCAACGCGTCAGCCGGAACGTTCTTTCCAGAGATGGTGATGGACCTGAATCTCGAGGCAGGCCGCGCAAACACCGTCATGGGAACGATGGGAACGTTGGAGCAGCAAGCCGCCAATCGGGAGCGACAAGAGGTTTATCTGCCACGGCTGCAGACGTCGATCTTGCAGAACGTTAGCGGCGCAGCGCCCACGTTGATCAACGTGGGCGCCGACGCGGCGCAGAACATCACGCCCGAACAACGCGCAATGCTGACCCTGCAAGTGCAACCGGGCAGTATGCGAGATCAAAATGGCAACCTCGTTGCGGCGGGGCAAGTTGGCATCAGCACGGTCCCGGCATCGTTGGTGCGAGAAATGCTCCCACCAGGTTTGTTGCAACATACGTTCGACATCACCGTGCAATCGCCGGGGGTGACCAACTTTGCCACGCCGGCGCCGATGACCTTCCCCAACTTGTTCGGGGCAAAGCCGGGCGAGCAACTTAACTTTCTATCGTTCGACCACACTACGGGGCGACTCGTGATCGAAGGCTCAGCGACGGTATCCGCGGATGGCCTTTCCGTTTCCACCAATCCTGGCACCGGCATCACCCATCCCGGCTGGCACGGGTTGACGCCACAGGGCAGTCCGACAAGGCCGGACAACAAGGATGATAACGTTGCAGCCCTCGGGACCGAATTCAGTTACTCGATCAAGTCGGAAGTAGTGTCCGACCGGCCAGCGGATCCCGCTGCCGTTGCAGCGAGAGGCCTACGCAGCGCCCAAGGCGTAGGCGATCACCTCCTTGTGAACAGCAGCGAGCGCATCCGATTCTCGGTTACTAACGATACCAATCTAAGGAGAAGCGACGGATCCTATGTGCGAGTCGAGTTCACCACCGCCGATCCAAAGATTGCTCACGACTATCTTGACGGATTGAAGTACACCGTCTTTAAGTTGTTTCCCGGGGTAACAGCCAATTTCGATTTTACGATCAAGACGCGAAACATCCTAAAACTAACCAATGACGAGTTGATCGGTGTCAAGTATCACCTGGAAG
>JANMHA010000402.1:0-4746 GCA_031374925.1 Pirellula sp.
GCACCAACCTGTGGAAAGGGACGCTACGTCGACAGTGCATCCGTTACCTAAGCCAATTGCCGATCGCGTCCCAATACCGATCGCCGAACCGAACGGCAAGCAAACCGCTAACGACAACAAACAAAATAATGCAGGTCAATACGGTGTAGGCTGATGAATCCAGCGCAAGAATTTGCAACCAAACGATCATTCCAACTCCAGCTCCAAAAATCCCGCCGCATCCAAAGCGGAGCGAGTTTTCGAATCTGTCTGGAATGTTGCTCATGGTTTGGAGATATCAATTACGGAAGAAGAACGAGATTTATCTAAGCTAGGCAACCAGCGCCAGCGCCCACAGTGTTTCGCTTAAGGAAATCGGTACTACGGACTACGCACCAACCTGTGGAAAAGGCGTAGGGCGCCAGGGTTGGAAAAGGCGTAGGGCACCAGGGTTAGGTCCGAAGTCTAAGGGGATATCCTGGCGGAATCACTGACGATTAGGCTCTGGATGTTCAGAAACCTTGTCAATCAATCGATAGTTCCCAAAGAACTCAAAAGCGGAAGGAACCAAGCTCTGCAGACCTCGCCTTTAGAATCAACTACGACAATGGACCGGTAAACTTTTTTCGGGTTTGATGGAGGATCCGCATCGCCTTTTTGGGCAAAGGCAACAGGACCGAAAAGCAAACCTGCCATGCTGTCCTCCAGAAAGCGGCCTGACGGCCAAGTTCAGCATTGACGGTAAGGAACGTTTCAAAAGTCCGCTCGGACGGCCCGCCACTTAGCTGCAATTTTTTGTTCTGATTTCTTATTCGGTAGTCAGCCCTGTCTCGATCGCCTATTGGTCGATAAGGATATCCGTACAACGAGTACTGTCTTGTGCATTGTATGGGTTATGTGGTCACACGGCAACACGATAGCAGGCGAGGACGGCGTGGATGCATGATAATGCAATCCACGACTCGGCCCTGGCGGTTTGAAGTGCATCGCTGTTGCCAAACATACGCGCTGCAACGGTCCATGATTTGGCAGCAATCGATTTTTGCAACGAAAATCGTCTACGTTATGCTGGCTCGAAACGGTACTCACATCGGGGACAAACGCGAGCAGAAATCCCAAGTTCTCGATCGCATTTAGGGCATCGCTTAGACCCAAAGTTTTTCGCATTCTCAAGGTTGATTTCGCGTTCCAAGGCAGCCTGCTCGCGCCCCTCTGGTGTCTTGGGCAAAACCGCACAGAGCGCAATCGCCATTGGCCCAAGAAATATCCCGATGACAATCCCCAGCTTCGGAGGATAGCCTTTTTTCGCAAAGATCCAACCACCTACATATCCGAGTAGCAGCCAAAGAGCAATCGCCGGGAGTATCATAATTTCCTTCTTATCAATCGATGATGTAAGCGATCGGAAAATGCATTGCCGATTAAGGACGAACGCCAACCGTCACCGAACATCCGCCAGTAAAGTCTCTAAAGTCAAAAACGCCCAATCGGATGCTTCGGTGCAGTACGCCCAAAATGGGCTTGAGTTTATGGGGTGTAGTCCGACGAGGACCAGTTAACACAAGCTCTCATCAGTCTATCCAATCCTGCAGGCGTAGTCGAATCGGCTTGAGCCTACATCCAAATGGGGAATGGTCCAACTTGTGGAAGTGGCGTCTTAGAGGAAGCGGACGCTTACACCATTGATGTGATTCGCAATTGCTACGGCGGTCGCGAGGTTGCTGCTAGGCCGATCCTGCAGGAGTACGACGCTTTCACAATTAAGGAGCTCGCTCGAACACCAAAACGGAGTCGATGCATCCTCATGATTCAGCCTCACCTTGCGATTTCTCAATGTAACCATCGTAGTCGATCGAAATCCCGAGTCGCCCGAGGATTCGAACCTGATCGCGAGTTAGGTGCAGGCCAAACGTATCGGTTGCCCAGCAAGCGATGTGCAATGTCAGCTCATAGGCATCGCCAAGTGATTTAACTGCTGATGGCCTTCGATTCAGCCAAAGCAGAATTGCGTCGACGTGCTGCTGCACCGAGACATCCTCCAATTCGCCACTATTTAACCGCCAACGCATGACATCCCAAGGGCGGCCTGTTTTCGAATTGACGTCCTTATCTGAATTGCAAATCGTTGGGGCAACGCCAATCGCCTGAGTTATCGCATCAGGAGTTCCGGAACCAGTGACTTGGAAGTAGGCGTATTGCCGTGTCATGTGAGTCAAAGATAGTTAGTAGAAGTAAAGACAGACAGTCTGCCTCTGCGACCACAAGTCTAATCGATCCAGAAGTCCAACGGCAGGCCAATGGATTGCTGCGGCTACTTCCACATTGTTGCCCGCTGACGCTGACCTAGGTCCACAGTGTTTGGGCTACGTTGTGGAAAAGCGGCCGATGGCAGGATCGAGGTATGACCACTTGTGGATGGAAAGATTGGCTACGCCTGCAGTATCGAAGTAACCATCAAGTCTTTCCCCCAAGCCCCGATCCCGCTGCAGTGGGTTCGCCCTTTAGTGACCTCGGATTTATCTTTTGCAAACATTGCGGTCATTGATCAACCGTAAAGATTACATTTCGTCCTGCTTTCTCGGCGCGATCAATGAAAGACGGCAAATCGGAAAACCAGTCCCATGTATACTGACAATCCTCATTGCTTTTGGGCTCCTGGTAGTCATCAGCAATAGCCCAATACCTATCTGCAACGAACTTCGGAGTTACGGCTGCAAGTGCATCAGCTAACTGCCGGAGCCGATCATGCTCGACGAGTGCTACGATGTAATTGTCGCTTTGAAGAAGTTGTTCTCCGCCCAGGATGCAAAGCCGCAACGGGTTGTTGCCGCCCTTGAATGTCAAGCTGCCGTCAGTAAGGCAGCGGTGAATGGCATCCCAAGCCTTATCGCTCTCGCAAATGAAACCGTCATCCTTCTCGCCAGGCCTAGTCGCATCTGGCGTCGCAAATTGGTCACATCCTGCAAGGACGCTGGCCAGCAACACAAGACACACAAAGTGTTTCATCACTGCTCCCGATAACGACGCCATTCAGCGAGTGGCTGCAAGTAAAGTTTCTAAAAGTCAAAGCGGACGATCCGCCACTTAGATGCACTGGATTGTTCGTCCCGTATCATCCGCACTGACGGACGACCTCGTCGAGTTCGGTCCATGCGAGCAATATTCTGGACTGCTCAGCCTCGTCATCGTCGAAGTTTGCAATATTCTCTCTCACAAATTGTATCAGATTGTGGATTCGAGGGAGCAGAGGCAAAACAACAGAATTAGTTTCCCTCTGTAATTGACCCTTTATGCCGAGCGCAAGAATCCAAGCACAGCGATCCCAGCCATCAAATTCAACCGGAGTTTCGAGCAAGTAAGTCTCTATAACGGGAAAGTAGAAAGCAAATGCTTTACTTCCCATGCACATAAAGTTCTCTTGGTAGCACTCTGGTTTTTGAGGAAACTTCTCTTTTGCCGCGTCGAGTGTAAGCCCACCAAAATTCTTCCATGCCCATTGAGCATCCAAATCGCCACCCCACGGGTCAAAATCCTCTTCGGTTGGGAGTGTCGTCATGTTTGGACCAACTCAAATGGACGAAAGAATCCATGTATGTACCCGTCTTCAATTGTGGGCTCCTTTGTCGTTTTCATCAAAGCGGATCAAAATAAATACTCTAATCCAACAAGCTTCCCCGCCGCTAGTAAAGTTCAGTCTATCCGATCCAGTAGGAGTAGTCTAACCGGCCGAGGCCAATGTCCACATTGGGATTGGTTCAACTTGTGGACATGCGAGACGCCTGGTTGCTGCTAGGCCGATCCTGCAGGAGTACGACGCTTCCACAGTGGATGAGCTAACCGGAATCCAGCCTCAGTCCAACCTGTGGAAGTGGTAGCTGCTAGGTTGCTGGCTAGGCCGCTCCCGCAGGAGTACGACGCTTTCACAGTTGAGGAGGTAGCCGTTGCATCCTGCCGAATCTGGGAATCTAGCGGCTAGGCACAACCTTGTGGAAATCGCAAAGCGTGTCGGAGGGAAGCGAAATATTTACGGGACCACCTCAAATGTCCACAACGTTGTGATCGAATCATTTCAGGCAACTTGCTGTAGGCAAGCGAGTTGGTGAAGTTTATGCAGCAGTGTTCTTCCGTTTCCAAATCCGAAAAGCCACGAAAGTAACTACGACTTGTATTGCCAAAACCGCGAATAACGCGATTGCGATTGAGAGCCAAGACGCTAAAGCGTCCCAGAGACTTAGATACGATATGTAAACTATACCCAACGAAAGTGGAACGCCAGCCATTGAGTACGCCAGTTGAGATTTCCCCTGAATTTCAAGCACAGTCCCATAGTAGGACTGAATCCCACCAAACCAAAGAGTACTGTATCCGATAGCAAAAACTGCTTTTGATTGGTCGAAAAATTGACCTGGAATCATGAGTGCGAGACCAACCCACATCACCGCTTGGCTTACAAATGAATTTTTGGTCATTGCTGCCGCTCCAATATCAAAATAAATCCGGCTCCAAGCCACCACGCTCCCCCGCCACAAGCAGCTTCAGTCTATCCGATGTATCAGTCCTCCCGCAATCGGACGCTTGCACTAGGGATGAGCGTATACCTGGCTAGCTGCAAGACGCCGGTTGCTGGCTAGCTAGTGTCTGTCCGTAAATTCATTTGACCAATAAAAAGATTGGGTAAAACGCAAAAAAGCTCCTTGAAGAAAGAACCGTTTGACCGGCTCACGTGTTGAATATGTTGGGAAACAAAGGATTCAAACACAATCTTCA
>JANMHA010000340.1:0-2645 GCA_031374925.1 Pirellula sp.
CGGGTTCAGTTTGATGGATAACCATTTGCACTTGCTGTTGCGCATCGATCCTGAGGTTGCCAGTAGCTGGTCGGATTCAGAAGTGGTTGAGCGTTGGTTTCGTTTGTTTCCACCTCGCGGGTCGGATCGCAAGCCGGGCCAACGGCTCTTTGAGACACTTCATAAACCAACCCAGTGACGACAATCGCTTACGCGCACCCGCCACCCACTCCATGTTGCCCACACGAGCGGCCACCATTTCCTTGGAAACTTTCATCGGCTTGCGATCCGACCCACGAGGCGGAAACAGCCGAAACCAACGCTCAACCACCTCCGAGTCCGACCAGTTGCTGGCAACTTCAGGATCGATACGCAGCAGCAAGTGCAGGTGGTTGTCCATGAGACTGAAACCACCGACGGAAACTGCAAAAATCTGGTCAAGTTCCTTAAGCCGATTCTCGATCCAATCCTTACGACCTGGAGCCGCCTCGTCACCCAAGAGATGGGCCCTGCGAACGCAGCGAGAAATACAGTGATACCAACGACTTACGGTCGCATCAACAAGTCGAGAACGGGAGATAGTCACAGTAGAAACTCCAAGGCAAAGAACCGGAACAATCGGCAAATCTTACCAAAATCACCATATGGGTGCAGTCGGCGGGTTAGCCTTGTTTTTGATCAAATTGCTACTGGCTAAATCAGCGTCTGTATAAATCGCTATTGCAAAAAAATGGCACCCACCCCCAAACTGGTCGGCTGGATTTTCGACGATTCAGCTCTCACTTTTGGAATGGATGCCATGCTTAAGAGTAACTGTCAAATCACTTTTGTTGTAGCCCTCCTTCGCTCAATGGATTCTACAACCTTGAGTGACTTATTGGCCATCTGCTGGCGAATACTAGCTTCGATAAAAGGGTTCACCAGTCGTGAGCTCAATCCGCAGTCGTTCCAGTCGCTTGAACTTCGTTTGGAACGATTCGCACGTGAGTTGGCTCGCGTCCTTTTGCAGTACGCCCTTAACCATGCCGAAGCCTCCTCCAAACCATGTCCGATTCATTGGCAGTACCGTACTTTCCTCCCGGCCTTTCGCCAATTACGCACGATCGAGACCCGATTCGGAACAGTACGCTATCGTCGTTGGCTTTATCAGAACGAATTGTTCTTTGTCCGTGATATTGCTGTCATGGATCTGCGATTGGGACTGGTTGGCGATCGAGTTAGTCCGGCACTTGCGCACAAGCTAGGCCGGTTGGCTGCTGACTTGCCACAACAACCCGCAATCCAACAACTTGCCGAACAGTTCAATGTCTACTTTTCCGTCGACGCGTATCGGTTCGTTGTCAGATCATTGAGCTATGAGATTGGATACCTGCATGATGGAGTTGCGATCCAAGAATTGGCCCAATTGATTGAAGATGCCAGAAAAACCACGGGAAAACACGAGGTTTTGTTGCTGGTCGGACGTGATGGCGTTCATGTTCCGATGCGTGGTTGTTGGAAAGAAGCGGGCTGCGCGACACTTGCAGTATACGACCGAAAGCGTAAGCGACTTGGAACAATCTATCTGGGGGAGATGCCGCAATCCAAGCAAATGGAACTAACAAAACGCCTGACGACTGTGATCGAAGGAACTCTGAAGGCCTCGGGTTCGCTGCCGCTCAAACTGCGTTACGTAACAGATGCGGGTAGCCTCCCTCATGGATACTTTCGTAAGGTTCTTGCTAAGATGAAACATCCGGTGACGGGAGAAGCACTGGCGTGGAGTTGGGGAGTGGACTTCTTTCATGCGTGTGAGTATTTAAGCCAGTTGGCAGATTCTCTTTTTGGTGCTGGCACAACGGAAAGTCAGGACTGGTTCAAAGAGAATCGTCACACACTAAGACACATCAAAAACGGCGTTCAAAAAGTTGTGACTAGCGCTGCACAGCAGAAGCGTCGGCATGGTCTGAAGGGATCAGAAAAGGATTACAACGAATCGAAAGGCTATCTGATGAAATACCGCGACTATATGGACTATGCACATCGCGGAATCGAAGGAGACCCGATTGGCAGTGGAGTGACAGAAGCGGGCTGCAAAGTCATTTTCAATCAGCGGATGAAGCAATCGGGTATGCGTTGGAGCACTAGTGGGGGCCAATGGATCGTCGACTTACGTACGGCGTGTCGAAGCAGACTTTGGGAAAAAATCTGGAATCGATTTCTGAGCACAATAGACTTCCCAACCGAGATAAGTCAGTCGAAACGCAAAAATGAGCTTGCTGCTGCCTGAAGAATCATGAGTCGACGGGCGACTGCACCCGTTAGCGAAGAACCGAAATATCCGCAGGGCAAGCCTGCGGGATTTGATACAACGGAATAGACCATATGTAGGCATTCGCCGAGATACGTTTTGCCCTGAATGAGTAATCAGCAACAAGTTAAGCGTTGAAGGCGCACCATACCCATCCAAAATTCTCGGATAACCCGGTTAGACGCGTTTTTTCTTGCTTTACTGTTCCCTTATGGTCTAATCTGACATCACCGACATAAGTGCTTGAGTCTCATGATCAGTTGAATCGGCTCCGCGTTCTTCGGCTGCGTCTAATCTTCTAGCAGGTCAACAATTTTGACCGTTTGTGTATGCGACCTCGTGTACTTACTGATGAGAGAAAACAAACTATGACGAG